>JAZLEH010000118.1:0-10293 GCA_045615165.1 Eubacteriales bacterium
AAAATCTCCTTATTTGATTTTTATCGAGATTTCGGTAATTCCGCTCTTAAGAGTGAGACGGTTACCGTCGATTTTCGCTATTTTTTCTTTACCGATAAGGATATCGTCCAAGGATACGGAATCCTTTGCTCTCCAGACGACTACCGTGTTATCGGGCGCGGGAGAGTCGAAGCGGATCGTCATAACCTCGCCGTCCGACTCAACGCAAAGCTTACCGCCGGAGTATCCTATCCCCTTAACAGAGAATGTCTTGTTATACCATCTCTTAGGAAGTGCACGAAGGAGCTGAAGCTCGCCACCGCGCACGCATTCGTACGCAAACATCCAGCCGATCATTATCGGGTTAGTGAGGAGCGAGGGAACGCAATCGTGCGCCTTGACCGATCCGTTTGCATATATCTGCTCATAATACGCCATAATATCCGCGCGACCGTGATGAGCGGTGTGCGCATAAAGGAGAAGCAGGTATTTTTCAATTCTTCCCGTCTCGATAAGGAAGCGCGCATAGTGAACCACGGGCCAGTTATCGACCCAGAAGCGGAAGCGCGTCATTCCGAGAAGCTCGCCTCCGAGTGCCTCGCGCATCTTTACGATATTGTCCGAAAGCTCGTCCGGCATAAGCATTGAGCAAAGCGCCTCGGGATAGTAGCGGTAATTGGCGTAGGTGTTCTCTGTTATATCCTGCGCACTCGATTCAGGACCGCGCGTTCTCGCCGTGGTGAAATAGCTCGCTTTTTCCTCCTCTGTAAGAGGACGGAAGGTTTCGGAGCAAACGGAAAGCGTAAGGGGTGTTGCGGTATATCCGAAGCGGAACGGAGCAAGCCTACCGAACCTTTCGGTATCAACGCTGTATTTTTCAATCATTTTTGCGGTGTTCTCCGAGAGAAGCACGCGCATTTTCTCATACCTCTCGGTAGAGAAATCGGTATTTTCAAGCAGGCTTACTAGTGCTTCAAGCCCGCGTATAGCCCAAAGGTTATTGTTGAGGTAAACGTTTACTCGCTCGTTAGTATCAGCCTCAGCGCACATTTTAACGAGCGTTAAGCCGTCAAATTCGGGGCAAGGCATACAGTGCGACATAATCTCGTCCGCCATACCTGCGAGCTTTTTAAGCATCTTTCCCGAAAGCTGAGAAATACCGAGCTTTTTCTTATATTTATTTGCGATATGAAGAAGCATTCCGTATTCCGTTGCACTTACGCCGTAGCAAAGCCCCGTGCCCTGACGGTATGCGATTCTTCCCTCATCGCTGACGGAGTATCTGAGAAAATGCGAGAATATATCCTTTGCCCAATCCTCGCGCCCGTGGAGTATTGCCGCCTCGAGAGTCCATATATAGTTCGGGGGAAAATTATCGTGAAGCTCCTTACCGTAGAACTTATGGCCGTAATGAGGATGATCGCCGCTAAAGGTGAGCGAAGCAAAACTCATAGCCGCGCGGCATACTCGCGAAAGCTCCTCTTCGGGAAGATTTATCCGAGATCCCTCTTCCGCATAGTTCACCCAATAAAGCAGGGTGTCGGAAAGAGAATCGAGGAATATTTCCTCAGAGGGAGGATTTGCGTTTAAAAGATGCTCGTCACCCTCTCTTGAAATTGCGCCGACTCTGTAATCAATCTCAACGCATTCGGGAGCGGCGTTTTTATACTTTTTCGATCTTATCCAGACGATAGGATCGCGGTCGGTATCACCCGGCTCGACGAAATACAGAAATTCAAGCGACTCAACTCCGTCGGTATGTAACGAGATAAGCACGGGATATTCCTTGCCGACGAGCATCTGCTTTGGCGTAATAGCGCCGAGGCGCTCGTCAACCACCGTCGGAACGAATACGGGCTTCGGCTCTCTGTCGCGTCCCGATTGCTGAATAACGACCGAGCCGTCGGGCTCAACCGTAACGCCCGCCCAGGATGCAGGTCCGCCGAGAAAGGCGTATGTCTTCTCGGTAAGCTTTGGCATAACCCTTTTAACGGCTGAATATTCGGGGGCGCCGTCCTTGGTCAACGCCTCGCCGAGAATATCTCTTCCCGATGCGAGAACCTCCTCTACCGTGTGTCCGAGGTAAGGGTCACGCTCGTCGGTCGAATTATCGTCGACATCGTATAACGAAAGCTCCTTTGCCTCGCCGTTACGAGTCAGAGTGAAGAGGTATTTTTTGCCCGAGGCGTATTCGGCAAGGGAAACGCCCGAGGGTCTTGTGTATTCAAATATTTTTTTCATATTAAGCTCCCGGTCTTTATTTACGATTATATTTTAACATAACCGTGCTATCCGAGTATTTAGCATATAAGGTAATTTATTTGCACAAAAGGATCAATCAAGGCAGTTGGTGAGATTCCAGCTGGGGAAAAGCTCGCGCCAAACATCGGTGTGTGCTTCGCAGTCAAGCATGTGGCCGAAATATGCGTAATATCTCTCCCCCTCTGCGGGATCGAGAGCCTTTAAAATGGGCTCGTAGTATCTCTCTTTCATACTCTCACAGAATGCGTGCCAGCCCTTAGTCCACTCGCCGTTCTGAAGCTCCTCGTTTCTCTTTGCGAACTCTGCCATGATCTCTTCCTTATCCTTGCCCTTTGCAAGTGCCATGGTGTTTTCCTCCGAACGAATGGGAGTGAATGCGATCTCGTTGGTCTTCGTATCGTATTCAACGGCAAGAGAGGTATACCATTCATCCTTGGAATCCTTACAGAGGAAGCAGAAGTTACCCTGACCGTAGAGGATGTGACCGTCGTTATACTTTTCATAGCATCCGATACAGTGGCTATGCTGGCAAAGAACCACGTCTGCACCGAATCTTATCATTGCGCGGCAAAGACGGATGAGACGGGGAGAGGGATAACGGGAATATTCCTTACCGCCGTGATACATAACGATAACTCTGTCGGCATTCTTCTTTGCCTCGGCGATATCCTCCATCGTGTGATATTCGTCATAGGGGCGAGAGCCCATTCTGTTTTCAAGAGCGTAGGAATACTCGTGCTCGCATACTGCAACGACGGCGATCTTCTCTCCGTCCTTCTCAAAGTAATAATTCTTGCGAGAATCCTCGTAATTTTCACCAAATCCCGTGTAATCGATTCCCGCTTCTTTAAGCGCCGCAAGAGTGTCGTTTGCGCCCTCGATTCCGAAGTCGAAAACGTGGTTATTGCTGAGTCCGCAAAGAGTTACTCCAAGCTCCTTAAGAACCTCGGCAGTTTCTTTCGGTCCTTTGAGATTAGGGCCGAATTTATTGATTCTGTATTCAGATTCGGTAAGAGCGCACTCGAGGTTAACGGAAATAAAATCCTTTCCCTTCATAAAATCGCGAACGTCGGAAAAGATTAAATCGGTTTCCTTGTTTGCAAAAAGCTCCTTAGTTGTTTTGGTGGGACAAACGTCGCCGAAAAGCATTGTCTTCATAGTTTTTAACTCCTTTAACGATTTTAATATTGACATTTTGCTATTCTATGATATTATTATAATAGAATCATAGATTCTTTTCAATGAAATATATTGTTTTATACTTTGTTTTTTTGCACTATTTTAAGGAGAACCATGAAATCGGCATATATTGTTAAAGAGCTTTTGCACTACTGCAACGTTTTTTTGAAGCACCCGACGAAAATTGAAAGCGCACCGATAAGCTACTACGATTTCACCTTTATGCTTAAGGGTGAGATGACCTACGTCGTCGACGGAAAGACCTTCGTCCTTCGCGAAAACGACGCAATACTTATAAAGCCGGGCTCGATCCGCGAGAGGATTCAAACGAACGAACCGATAAGATACGTAAGCTTTAATTTCAGAGTGTTTGACGACGCGGTAATGCCGCAGAGGGTATATATGCCCGACGTTATCTCGCACGAGATAAGGGCGCTCGTCTCGGTATTCTCCGCAAGCCACGTTGCCGATATGTATTCAACGAAGGAAAAGGTCGTTAACCTCTTAAATTACATATTGCTTGAGATCAAGGACATTCTCGATCTTGAAAGTAACAATAAGCACATTATCGCTATCATCAAATATATAAACGAGCATACCTCCGAGCAGATATCGCTCTCCACCGTAAGCGAGAAGGTAAATCTTTCGAAGGAATATACCTCGCACATATTCAAAAAGGAAACAGGAAGAACGGTTACCGATTATATAAACGAAAGAAAGCTTCTCGTCGCAAAGGAAATGATACAAAGCACCTCCTACCCACTGACGGAAATATGCGAAAGACTCGGTTACGAAAATTACAGCTATTTTTCAAAGGTATTTAAAGCGCAATTCGGAGTTACTCCCGGCTCACTCCGCAAATAAAAAAATGCATCACCCTTTAGCGTGTTATCCTTAACGGAGAACACGCTAAAACTAAGTTTGCCCCAGGGGGCAAGTGAAGTTATCTCCGATAGTGAAGTTCACTTTGTGAGTGAAGTTTCGCCTGACGGCGAAGTGAGGGGCAAACTTAACTTCACTTGTGCATAGTACAAACTTCACTGCAACGCAACTTCACTTTCGCGTCAGCGAAAACTTCACAAACAGAAAAAAGAGAGGACATTTCGGCTATAAACCGATTTGTTCTCTCTTTCTGTTTGTATAGGGGTTTGGGCTTAGCCCATAAAGCATTTGTCCGGTCAAATGCGATGCTTGCACTTTGCGGCAGTTTTAAAATTCTCCGCTAAGAACATCATGCTTTTCGGTGATGCATTTTTTTACGCCCATTTAAAATTATCCATACCTGCGCCAAGCTCGAAATGACATTTTACGATTCCGAGGTCGCAGTTTGTATAAAAGCCAAGCTTTGCTTTCGCACTGACCGTTCCGTCGCCGTTATCCTTAAGATAAAAGCGCTGCTGATTCATTGCGGTGGGGGCAAGAAGCGACGCCTCAACCCCGCGCGAAAACCATTCGGGGGATGAATCGGTAATATTACTGACCTCGGTTTTTGACCTCGACCTTCTTCCGAGTCCTCTATGCCTTCCGTGACCGACCGCGATCACCATCGTCAGCTTCTCTCCCTCGCCGACCTCGTACGCGCCGTCGATCTTCTTATAATTGAGCGCGACCCAACAGGTATGAAGTCCAATCTCCTGGCAAAACAAGACGAGCTTTTCGCCGTAGTAACCGACTTTTTCATACAATTCTTTACATTTTCGACCAACGAGAGCGAAATAATTTGACACGCCCTCAAACTTGCCGTAGTGCGCGATCTTAGATGCAAAGGCTCGTTTTTCATTCGTAACGAGCTGGATATTAAGTCCGCTCTCGGCGTTCAATTCGGAAATTCTTCCGTTTAAGAGCGCGATTTCCTCATCCGAGAGAGGATCGTCGCGGTACTGGCGCACGCTGTGACGGCGGCGCATTAATTCCATTATATCCATTACTTTTCTCTAGGTAATGCCTTGTAAAGATGAACGATATTAAGATCCTCTTCCATATCAAGACCATGCGAGCCGCAACCGCCATCAATCTCGTGGCAGCCGTGATCCATTGCAAAGCCAACGAGAGTGTTGTGATTTTTCCAATTATTCTTTATAAGCTCAACGAAAATACCGTAGGTGCGAACGTTGCATCGAAGCTCGCTTAAGGGATAATGATCCTCAGGACCAAACTTGTGCATACGCGCGTCGTAGTTACCGTTATAAACAACGATAAAGTCGTGCTTATCCTCAAGAATAAGCTCCACCGCCTTTGCGTTTACCTCTTCATACGAGGGGAAAATGAAATAATCAAGATCGCGCTCAAGGAATATATTTGCGATACTGCACTTCGGATCTGCGATTATCGCGACCTTCTTCCCTGCCTTTATAAGCGCGTCGAATATAGTTTCTATTCTGATGATAGGCTTTTCATACTTCTGAATTCCGTGAACCGCGGGCTGCGCGCCGGTGTACATCGTTCCGAAGCATACGGGAGTTACAGAGGGCATAACCGTCTGATACGGAAGCTCTATATCCGATCTATCGATCGCAAGCTCGAAGAGGTGGGGGTATTTTTCGTATATCCACTGTGCAATAGCATCGGGATTATACATAAAAATTCTGTCCGCCTTTTCGCCGCCGAACTTCTCGTCTACAAGCGCTACGAGTCTTTCATCTGCTGCAGCCGCCTTTTCGGGAGCATTGATTCCAATAGCATAGGAAAGAGCCGCGCAAAGAGTGTCAAGTGATTTTTCATTAAGCATTATATATACCTCACAAATTAAATTTCATATCCACGCGATGCCATAAAGTCACGCGCCTTAGTTCCGTCGAATGCGTTAGGAGTTATTCCAGCCTTTACGCACTCTGCCGCCGCGAATCCTGCCGCCTCACCGGTCGCCGCCATATTACCCATTACGCGATAGGAAGCGTGGGGATAAAAGTCGCCCGAAATGCATCTTCCCGCAAGCATGAGGTTTGGAACTCCCTTCGGGAGAAGCGCTCTGTACGGAATGTTATACGGCTGTGCTCTGTAACCTCTCGCACACTCGGTGGTGTCGGTAGGTTTGAGCTTATGTACGTCAACTCCAAAGGTTACAAGGCATATTCCGTCGTCAAATCTTCTGCCCTCTAAAATATCCTCGTCCGTTATTCTGTATTCGCCGAAAATTCTTCTTCCCTCGCGGATTCCGACGTGTGCGCTCGTGAACACGGTGAAGAGGTCCTCATATCCCTCAACCTTTCTGTGCGCTTCTGCCGCCTTGAATGCATCGCTTCTGCCGCCGAGAGCAGATCTCGAAAGCGCGAAAATATCGTCGGGCATTACGTCGTACTCAAAGTTCGAGCTTAAGCACCATGTCGAGAGCGACGGAAGCTTGCAAACGGTTATATGCTCGGACGAGGGGGCAAATCCCCTCTCTGCAAGAAGCTTCCACCTTGCCGCCTTTCCCTCAGCGCCGACCGTACCGTCATCATCCTTCGGAAGACCTACGACACAGGAGCCGGTGCTGACGGGTGAGGGGCGTCCCTCGTGAGGGTCACCGCATTCCCAGCCGCATCCTGCGAGAGCCGCGACTGAGCCGTTACCGGTAGCGTCAATATACACCTTTGCAGACACGGAATAATTTCCGCACTCGGTGGTAACGAGGAGATTTTTTATATTATCCCCATCCATTGTGACGGCTGATATCTGGCTGTAAAAGAGTATTTCAACTCCTGCATCCTGCGATGCTATATCAAAGAAATACTTGCATCCCTCTGTATCAACCATTCTGCCGGGGATACGCTTTCCGTCCTCGTCAACGCGGCTTCCCTTCCTCGTGCAGGTCATACCGTGCTTATTAAGGAAATCGTAAAGCTCAACGACGAGTCCGCCCTTGTTATCCGCGTCGAGTATAAGGGGCATAAAGCCCTCGGTAAGAGTACCGCCAAGGCTTCCCGCGCGCTCGATAATAAGAGTTTTCGCTCCGTTGCGCGCACTGCTTATAGCCGCGCAAGCGCCTGCGATTCCACCGCCGCAAACGACCACGTCGTAATGACCGAGATCCCTTGCCGCAACAACAAAGTTTTCCATATGATTCTCCAAGAAAATTATTTATGAATTCATTATAATACAAAACGAGATCAAAGTCAAGGCAAAGGGGTAGGATTTATAAAAAAGAACCGCAAACGGCAAGCGTTTGCGGTTGATCTTTTATGCAAGCAAAACGTCGAAAAGTAACATCAGCGAAAATCCGACGAGCAATGCGTACGTTGCCCCTCTTTCGCTTCCGTGCGAATGTGTTTCGGGAATCATTTCGTCGCTGATAACGTAGAGCATCGTGCCGCCCGCGAACGCAAGCGCATACGGAAGAATGAACGAAGCGGCAGTTACCGCAAAATATCCGATAAAAGTACCGACGACCTCGATAAGCCCCGTCATAAGCGCGGCAATGAAGGTGCGCTTCGGCGAAACTCCCGCCGCGAGCATCGGGCCGATAATTACCATACCCTCAGGGATATTTTGAAGCGCGATACCGCCCGCGATAAGAATCGCCTCGGTCGTGTTATCAGAGCCGAAGCCAACGCCTGCAGCTATACCCTCGGGGAGATTATGGATCGCGATCGCCACGACGAAAAGCAATACCTTGCTTAAATTAGAATCCTTGTGCGCCTCACCGTCCACGCCGACGAATTTATGAAGATGCGGAACGAGTTTATCTACAAGGTTTAAGCAAAAAGCTCCGACGAATATACCTGCGATGGTTATGATTATTCCGAATTTTCCGCCCTCCTCGAGTGACGGAATAATGAGACCGAATATTGATGCGGCAAGCATTACGCCTGCGGCAAACGACAAAACTATATCAGAGAACTTGTGCGATATGTTTTTAAAAAGGAAGCCGATAACAGAGCCGATAACGGTAGCTCCGCCGACTCCGATAGCCGTGATGAGTACGTGTAGCATATATCTACCTCAAAAAATACTTGTGAGGGAGAACGAGTTAATCGCCCTCCCTACTATATTTTATGACATTTCTTGCGATATGTCAAGCCCTTTTATTAAAGAACGAGTGAGGGTGCGCTGTATATTCTTTGCGAAAGCTCCTGATTGAGAAGATAGAGGCTTCTTGGATCTTCGCCGAAAAGCTCCATTTTCGTTATAAGGTCGTTTGCGTTCGTTTCTTCCTCGCCCTGCTCTTTAACGAACCAATCGAGAAATTGCATAGCGCGGAAATCCTTTACCTCATAAGCCGCGGCGTATATATCGTTTATAAGAGAGGTGACGTATTTTTCGTGTTCAAGCCCCGCCTTAAGAACGTCGATATGCTTTTCGAACACCTTATCGGGCTTTGCGATAGCTTCAAGCGTTACTGCCTGATCCTCGTTCTGAAGATACTGATAGAAGAGCATTGCGTGGTCGCGCTCCTCCTCGGCTTGTATCTTATACCAATTTGCGAAGCCGTCGAGACCGCGCGCCTTGAAATAATTTGAAAAATCGAGATAGAGATATGCCGAATAAAATTCCTTATTTATCTGCTGATTTAAAAGCTCGTGTACTTTCTTGTCCATTATTCTTTCCTCTTATGATTTAGATTTCTGCTTTCCAAAGTCCGTGAAGATTGCAATATGCATAAACCGCAATCGGCTTTTCATCTGCGAGGGCAAATTCCGCTCTCGGTAACTTGCCAACCTCAAGGCTCTTGCGGTGACCGCCCTTATCGGTCTCAAGGTATATCCAGAGTATGCTGTGCTCCTCTGCCATCGGATGCTCTACCGATCCGACCTCAACGACGACCTTATCACCGTCGAGCTTAACTACGGGAATATGCTTTTCGTGGCTCGCTTCAACAACGCCCGGCTTAAGAGCCGTCATCTTCTGACCGCAACAGGTCATCGGCGCGCCGGACGCGTGAATCATTCCAACGAGGTTTCCGCATTTTTCGCAAATATAAAACTTTGTGTCTTTCATTATTATTTCCTCCGAAATTTGTTTTGTGACTTTATTATACTCTTAAATTAATTTGTTTTCAGTGACTTAGTCACCTTATTGACTTATTTTTTGTTTGGTGTTATAATTTATTTAATGATTTTTTCGAGGTGGTTTATGGTAAACCGTGATCTTGAACCTATTTTTGAAGAGAGCTTTCCGTTTTGGCAGGAGCTTAGTGAGATTCAAAAAGAGAATCTTATGCGAAGCTCGGAAAAGTTCCGCTTTGAAAAGGGTGAAAATATACACAACGGTGAAAAGTGCACCGGCATAATTTTAATGAAGAGCGGAAGCCTTAGGCTTTATATTTCATCCGAGGATGGAAAAGAGATTACCCTCTACCGCCTTTTCCGCGGGGATATGTGTATGCTGTCGGCATCCTGCGCTTTTGACAGTCTCACCTTTGACGTTATCGTTGATGCGGAAGAGGATTGCGATTGCATAGTGGTTGGCGGTTGCGCTTTTGCCGAGCTTTGCGAACAGAATCCCAAGGTGAAGATATTCGCGCTTGAAACTGCGCTTTCCCGCTTTTCCGACGTAATGTGGGTAATGGAGCAGATACTGTTTATGAGCTTTGATAAAAGGCTCGCAATATTCCTGCTTGATGAAATATCGAAAAATGGTGAGGACACCGTGAAGCTCACTCACGAGCAGATCGCAAAATATATGGGATCGGCGCGCGAGGTAGTTTCACGAATGCTTAAATACTTTTCCGCGGAAAGAATCGTTGAGGTCTCACGCGGAGGTATAAAGGTGCTTGATAAAAAGAAGCTTCGCGCATTATGCTAGGCAAGAGTAAATAATCCGAACCCGCTCTGAATCCTTAATTTTCAGAGCTTTCGGCACTTATCTCTCTTGCAAAGTCCGCACTTGGCTGCGAGAGCCAAGCACCAAAATCAACTAAAAATTAAGGCACAGAGTTCCTTGAATTTTATAGAG
>JAZLEH010000119.1:0-5566 GCA_045615165.1 Eubacteriales bacterium
TATCGCGTCGTCGGGGCTTGTGAGATCGTTCAATGAGAGAATGAATTCGTTTTTATTGATAAGCGCGCCGCCTCTTATCGAGAGCATTGCAAGCACGCCCTCGGTTTCCGAGGTATAGAGGGCGAAAACATCGCGGTTGACCTTCGCGTCGGGGACGACCTTCTGCTTTTCCGAGAGTCTTTCAAGAGCGAATATTCCGTCGCGGATCGCCGCGGCACGCTCAAACTCCATATTCTCCGCCGCCTCGTTCATCTCTGCGGTGAGCATATTTTTAGTTTCCTTAACGTTGCCGTCAAGCACCCATTCGGCGCATCTGACGAGGGACTTATACTCGGTCGGGGAGACCTTACCCGTGCAGGGAGCTATGCATCGCCCCATATCGCGGTATATGCAGGGGCGCTCCCGTCCGATATCCTTGGGAAACGACCTTTTGCACGATGCGAGGGTGAATATACGCATAACCGTGTCAAGCGCGGAATGCGCGCTCTGCGAGCTTTGGTACGGACCGAAATACTTTGCCCTATCGCTCTTGCGATCACGGGTGACGAAGAGCTTCGGATAATCCTCTGCCGTCACCTTGATATACGGATAGGATTTTGCATCCTTAAGCTTGATATTATACCTTGGGGAGTGCTTCTTGATAAGCACGTTTTCAAGCGTCAGAGCCTCGATCTCGGTTTTGCATACGATATAATCGAAATCCCGCACGAGGCTTACCATCTTCGCGGTCTTATAGGAGTGGGATGAGTTATTAACGAAATAGGAGGTGACGCGGTTTTTAAGCTTTTTCGATTTTCCGACGTAGATAACGTCGCCGTCGGCGTTCTTCATAATATAAACGCCCGGCTCAAGCGGTAATGAATTCGCCTTATCGCGAAGTCGTTCGATGACCGTCATAAATACCTCCATAAAAGAATTCGGGGAGCGGCAACAAGTACGAAACCTGAAGCAGCTCCCCGGTATACGCCGTTTAAAGCCTCTACCCGAAGCTTGCGGCAAGATTTAATCAGTGTTCTGCAAAACCGCTGTCAATAAGAGCAACAAGCGCCTCAACTGCAGAAGCCTCGTCAGCTCCGTCAGCGATAAGCGTAATAGTCGTTCCCTCAACGATTCCGAGAGAGAGGACACCGAGCAAGCTCTTCGCATTTACTCTGCAATCTTCCTTTTCAACCCAAATGGAGCTCTTAAACGAGTTAGCCTTCTGGATAAAGAAGGTTGCGGGTCTTGCGTGGAGTCCTACGCTATTTTTTATTGTTACGTTACGAGAAACCATATATTTATCTCCTTAGACTGAATTCGAAACGAATTTATAGAACAAGTATAACAAATTAAAAAATAAAAATCAATACTTTTTTACAAAAAAACGAAAAAGTTATTATATTTATCTGCTTTTCGCGCAATATTACAGGGTTTCAACGTCCAAAGCAGCAGATTCGGAGCTTCTTGAGTCGCCGTAATAGCCGAGAAGATCGTCATGCTCACGCCTTGCGGTTCTGAGAGCGGCGCTCGAAATTCCGAAAACCACCCAGAAGAGATAATGCACCGTAACGTCGGCGAATATATTCTCAAACGAGCCGAGCGCGAGAAGGATCACGATCGCGACCGCCGTCAGCTCACAGGAGACCGAGACGAGGGATGCGCGCATATACGCTCTGTAATAGGAGATATGGCGAAGCCTTATCATAACGAGAGCGGCAAAGAGAGCGAGAACGATAGCGCCGTTTTCAACCGCGACGGCGAGAAGCGTGTTAAATATTCCGCCGGTATCACTGACGGCGGCGTCTCTGTAGGCGTCGGCGCTCATACCGATTCCGAGCCACGCGTTATCAAGGAAGACGTCGATAGCTTCATTATATCCCGCGATCCTGTCGGAGAATGCGGCGACCTCAAAATACCCCGAGATTTCGTCAAGGACGGAATTCGGTAAAAGAAGGAGCGCCATCGGAAGAATAATAAGTAAAGCGAGAATTTCGAGAGGAATTCTGCGCGATTTAACGAGGGGGGATGCAAGAACCGCCACTACCGCAACGAGCCATATCTCGGGCAGAGCGATCACGGCAAGAACGGCGATCTCAAGCGCGAACATCACGTAGTAGAAGGTCTTCTTCGCCGTGTTTCTCTTTTCCTTCGCGAATATAAGATTCGAGATCGCGGAAACGAGGAGGAATGCGGCAAGAGCCGCAGGAGTTGAGAAGAGGGCTGATATTCCTGGGGTGGAATAGGACGGCGGTGTAAATCCGGTATAGGAGGATTCAACTATCGCCTCAATAATCGAGAGAAGCGTTATCGGAACGGAGGAAACTATCACTGCGTTTATCGCGCAATCGGCAAGACGCCTGTTGATTATCATATTGGCGCAGGGAATGCCGCCGAGCATAAGTATAACGAATACGGCGGCGGTCTTAAGCGCTCCGTCACCGTCGCTTACCATACCGCCGATAAGGATCAGGACGGAGGCGAGAATGATGAGTATCGAGCTGTAATCAAGGTGGAAGGTTCTCTTTCCGAGAACGACCTTGAGCGCATAGGAGAGGAAGGTGAGAGTCGATATCGAGCAAAGAAGCAGGACCGAGTGCGGAATTGCGGGCACGTAGGGCAAAAGCAAAATCGACGCGATCATTGAAAACTCGGGTGAGGTGAAGGCGATCGCCACGCACATTCCGACGAGTATCACCGAGACGACGATATAAAGGGGGACGAAGAATCCGACTACCGCAGGCAAAAATCCGAGAAATATCGCAACCAGCGGAGAGATGGATGCATGGGTAACGTTACGGTGCATTCGCTTGATCGAGAGAAACTCGAAGAAGAGTCGGTCGGTAAGAGCGAAATCCTGCATCGCAATGCACATCGGCTTATCCGTGATAAACAAAAGAGGGGATATCAGGGCGAGCGCGGTGCTTATGATTATCTCCGAGATGTGAACCTCCGGGCTTTGCATAAAGTAATACTCGCCGAAATTAAGTATAAGACTGAGCATTCCGAAGGATAAGAGGAAGCAGCCGTAGGCTCTCGTGGAGGTGTATGAGAGGCAACGACCTATATAGTTGAGTCCCTTGGCGACCTTACCTCGCAAAAGACGCATCGTGCCGATCATACCGATACCGCTTATTTCCCGCGAGGAGAGCATTTTTTCGTTAAATTTCGAAAAAGCAGATCTCATTTTCATCCTCCCTTGCTTAATTCTTTCTTCTCTTCTTTTTTTCCTTGGGTAAAAGCGCCTCTTCGAACTCGGGGTGAAGGGAAAGAAGGTCGGGGCGACGCTCCCGTGTCACCTTAACCGCTTCTTCAAGACGCCATCTTTCAATTTTTTTATGATCCCCCGAGAGAAGGACCTCTGGCACTTCTCTGTCGAGGAATACGCGGGGCTTCGTGTATTGCGGGTATTCGAGGATTCCCGATGCAACCGATTCGCCCTCGTAGCATTCGCTTGACGCAAGCACGCCCTCCTTGAGTCGGGACACCGCGTCAACGACTATGCAAGCGGGTATCTCACCGCCGGTCACCACGTAGTCGCCGATCGATATCTCATCATCGACTATCTCGTCGATAACGCGCTGATCAACGCCCTCGTAATGACCGCAGAGGAATATAAGATTATCATATTCCGCAAGCTCGAGAGCCACCTCGTGCGAAAAAATTCTGCCCTTAGGAGACATATAGATAACTCTCGTTTTCGCCCCGTCGGGAATCTCGGAGACGATGTGACGATAGCAATCGTATATCGGCTGGCAGGTCATAACCATTCCGACACCGCCGCCAAAGGGCGTGTCGTCGGTCTTTCTGTGCTTATCGAGAGAAAAGTCACGTATATTGTGCGCGCGGACGCTTATTATGCCCGCCTTTTCCGCTCTTCCTATTACGCTTTCGCCGAGTACGTTTTTAACCATATCGGGGAAAAGCGTCATTATATCAAAGGTCATCTTCAGCAAAGAATCCCGGGATGGGGCGTATAAATACGCCGCGCTCGGTATCTATCTCCTTTACGAATTCGTTGATTCCGGGGAGGATAACGTCGCCGCTCTCCGTTTTTACGGTATAAAGCTTATACTGAACGCCGTCGTTAACCTCGGAAAGCGTACCGTATACGCGACCCGTGTCAATATTTATAACGGGAAGCCCTATCATATCGGCGATAAGAACTGCGCCGCGCTTAAGCGGAATATCCGATCTGTGAAGATAGATCACCCTGTTCTTTTCAGCCTGCGCGTCCTCACGGGTCGTTATCTTATCAAGGCTCATCAAAACGAAGCTTCCACTCACGGAGGCGCTCGTTACGGCAAGCTCCTTATACGAGCCGTCAGCCTCGGCGAAAAAGACGCGCTTCTGATTTGCCAGAACGCGGGGTGAGTCGCACCAATGTTCAATTTTCATAGCGCCGCGTACTCCGTGCGCAGAGCACACCTTTCCGCATTCTAAATATTCTTTCTTCATAATATGTATTCTACCATATAAGGTTTAAAAAGTCAACAATCAGACGATCGCATCCTTCTTTGCCCTTTTCCTTCTGAAATATTCTGTGAGGATAGTTCGGGTTTCGTCCTCAAGGACGCCGCCGACTACCTCTGGCGTGTGGTTAAGGGGGATCTTAACGAGATCAAGCGCAGAGCCGAACGCGCCGAATCTTATATCGTGCGTTCCGTAAACGACGCGCGGAATCCTTGCGTTTATGATCGCGCCCGCACACATACAGCACGGCTCCATCGTAACGTAAAGGGTTGCGCCCGGAAGCCTCCAGCCACCGAGGGCGCGGCATGCCTCCTCTATCGCGAGAAGCTCCGCGTGATGGGTGGCGCATTTATTGGTCTCTCTCATATTATACGCCTCGGCAATTATCTCTCCGTCGCGCACTATGAGCGCTCCGACGGGGACCTCATCAATTTCCTCGGCGCGCTTTGCAAGGGCTATCGCCCGAGCCATATAAAGCTCGTCCTCTGTCATAATGCCTCCTTATATTGATAAAATGGTAAGCGCAAGCATCATAAGCGCAAAAACGGTTGATTCAAGCGTGAATTCGATGCGCCCGTCGTTACGGAATACGCGGGCAAGCCCCGACTTATATTTCTCTCTGTATATCACGATCGGGATGACAGATATCGCTCCAAGCGAGAGAAGCGCCACGGTATACCACGTCGAAAACGTCTCGGACGCGCCGTATCGCAACCAGAATATCGAGACGAGGTTGTTCAAGAAGTGGATCACTACCGACGGCAATATACTGTCGGAAAGAAGGTCTGCCACGGCAAGTATCACTCCCGCAACGAACGCGTAGAAGAGCTGATAAAGATTACAGTGTGCAAGCGCGAAGAAGGTCGCCGAAAGTATCACCGCACCGCGCCTTGAATGTGGCGAAAGCACCGATAAGGGAATATACCGGAAAAGCATCTCCTCAAGGATTGCGGTGAGTAGCGCCTTAGTTAAAATAACCGTTGCGAGATTTCCCGAAACGTCGGTAACGCTCTCAACTCCGATCTTCGATACGATGAGCGAGGTGACGAACGAAATAACGAAAACCACGGCGATCGTCGGGAATACGAGAGGCGCGCCAATCCTTGCATTTTCGCCC
>JAZLEH010000120.1:0-6337 GCA_045615165.1 Eubacteriales bacterium
GCACAAGTGAAGTTAAGTTTGCCCATAACTTCGCCGTCAGGCGAAACTTCACTCACGAAGTGAACTTCACTATCGAAGATAACTTCACTTGCCCAAAGGGCAAACTTAGTTAGCGTGATTTGTCCGTTAAGGACATCACGCTATAAAAGGAGGCTTTTTATTTATAAACTAACTGCAACGGCTCGTAGCATATCACTCAATCGCGCCGGCGTCGGGGTATCGTCCGATCTTCTTGAAGCCGTCGATCTCTCCGCGGCACATTGCGGTGAATATTCTGTGCCTGAGTCCTTTGTTCGAGCGTTCAAGCTCTGCAAGGAGCTTTTTCATGTTCTCTCTTTCGGTTGCGTGATCCTCGGGGCATAGGCTCTTTGCAACGGGGAGAGTCCTTCTTCTTACAAAATAGGAAACGTCCTTTTCCTGCGCGTAGATCATAGGTCTTATAAGGGTTATTTTCCTGTTTGAGAGATAGGTAACGGGAGAGAAGCATCCGAGCCTGCCCTCAAAGAAGAGGTTCATCATAAAGGTCTCTATCGCATCGTCGTAGTGGTGACGGAGCGCAACCTTATTGCATCCAAGCTCCTGCGCCGCCGCGTGAAGCGAGCCGCGGCGCATCTTTGAGCAGAGGGAGCAGGGGTTTGATTCCTTGCGCACGTCAAAGATGATCTTCGCGATATCTGTTTTTACTATCTTGTATTTTATTTTAAGTCGTCTGCAGAATTCCTCTATTTCGGAGTAATCCTGTCCCTCAAAGCCCATATCCACCGTAATTGCGAATATTTCGTACTTTTTGGGGTAGAAGCGTCTCATCTCGGAAAGCACCTCGAGAAGCGTTAAGGAATCCTTTCCGCCCGAAACGCCGACGGCGATCCTGTCACCGTCTTCAATCATATTATAATCGTCAACCGCCCGTCTTATGAAGCTGAGCAGTCTTTTCATTTCATTCATAGTCAAACCCTTTGGTATTTGCGTATAATGTTAATAAAAAGTAAGGAGTAATTTTATGGCGATAAAGGTGTACGTAGATCAAGGGCATAACCCGAGAGATTATAATACCGGAGCTGAGGGCAACGGGTATTTTGAGCAGGATATAACCTACGAGGTTGGAAGAAGACTTTACGAATATCTTCTTGAAAATCCCGAATTTACACCGCGTCTTTCGCGCCCGACCCCCGATACCGTTCTCGGCACGAGCAATAATACGAGCGTCACAGAGCGGGTGCGCGAGGCAAATCTCTGGGGAGCGGATATCTTCATATCCATTCACACGAACGCATCAACTAACCCCGCGGCAAACGGGGCAGAGGCGCTGATATACAGTCGCTCGTCGGACGAGGCGTTCGGTCTTGCAGAGGATATATTAAGGGAGATGACCCTCGTTACGGGAGTGCGAAGCCGCGGTATAATTGAGCGGCCCGGTCTCTACGTTCTAAGAAGAACGCGAATGCCCGCAGTGCTCGTTGAGCTCGGATTTATATCAAATCCCGAGGAGGCGCGCTTAATGGCTACCTCGCCCGGACTTTTTGCGCTCGGAATATACAGGGGAATCCTTGATTATTATAACCTATAATATCAGGTGAGGTTTAATTCGTCGATCGAGAGATATTCCTCGCTTGCCGCCTCGGATTCGATGTTAAAGATATGCGTTGCCTCGCATTCGGGGCAATATACCTCGATTCCACCCTTACAGAAGCGAAGCTCGTAGCTTCCGCTGTGACAGGGGCAGTCTATCTTTCCCTCGGATTCAAGGTCTTTTATAAGGAATCTTATAGTGTCGTAAACTACAGGGTCGGGAAGTGCATCCTCCTCGTCGGTGTCGGTCGGCTGAATATCACTGAGCGACTCGGCTTCAAGATCTGCAAGGAGCTTCGTAAGGGCCTTTTCGGACTCCTTAACGTCCTCGTCAACCTTTTCCTTGTCTCCGATAAAGCAGATATCCATATTTGCGTAGGGGCAGTTAAGAAGGAATCTCTCTCTTTCGAAGAATATGCTTTGCGAGACGACGAAGCTATGACCCGTCTTGCAGAAAACGCAGGGAACGGTGAGTCTTATCTTGTTATCGTTGGTAATATTTATATCAAGCGCCGATTTTCCGCAGGAGCATTTAAGCCTGAGAAGATTTGCGCTGAGCGCGAATTTTCCAACGAAGCCGTATATCATCGAGCCGCAATCCGGGCAACGGTACGCAACGTGCGTATTAAGCTTAGCTACCATTATTTTCCCTCCGCGGGCTTGCAAAGTCTGCAAAGCTCCTCTGCAAACGCGTACGCCGCAGGCATTCCGTTTGCCGTCGTTATATTTCCGTCGGTAACGACCTCAAGTCCGGTTACGATAGCGCCCTTAAGCTCTCCCTCAAATCCGGGGTAACAGGTCGCCCTCTTACCTTCAAGAAGTCCGCGCCTTCCAAGCACGAGGGGCGCGGCACAGATAGCCGCGATCCTTCCGCCGTTCTTCTGAACGGCTTTTATTATTTCGTCGGAGAAGGGGTGCGCGTCAAGGTTGAGCGAGCCGGGCATTCCGCCGGGGAAAACGACCATGCTTACCTCGTCAAGCTTGACCTCCGAGGGCTCGATATCCGCGATAACGGGTATCTTGTGTGAGCCCGCAACGATCTTTCCGTTCATTCCGACGGTCTTGACCTCAAGACCTGCGCGGCGAAGCATATCCACGGGGAGAAGCGCCTCGATCTCTTCAAATCCGTCTATAAGCAATACTGCAATCATATTAAAATCCTTTCTTAGTCAAGACTGCGTCTTGAGAGCATTTCGTGCCATTCGTCGCTTGAGATGAGAACCTCACGCGGCTTTGATCCGTTTGGCTCGCTTACGATTCCAAGCTCCTGCATTCCGTCGATATATTTCGCCGCCTTCGAGTAGCCTATACTGAGCTTTCTCTGGAGGAGGGAGGTTGAGATCTTGTTCGATCTTATCGCGATATCGACCGAGTCAAGGAACTGCTGATCGTTAAGGAGTCCGACGGAATCGTCACCGTCACCGTCGTCATCATCGTCAAAGTCGTCGCCGCCCTTGCCCTTAGTGCATTTCTGCGCGGCGCGATTGATCTCCTCAAGCGCCTTTTCATCGTATACCGCGCCCTTTGCCTGCGCCTTAAGATGCTTCATTACCGCGCTGACCTCGCCGTCGGAAACGAACGCGCCCTGAACTCTGAGCGCCTTGGGTGCGCCCGCGGGGATATAAAGCATATCACCGTTGTTAAGGAGCTTTTCCGCGCCCGACTGTTCAAGAATGGTTCTCGAGTCAACGGTGGATGCAACCTTGCAGGCGATACGAGAGGGGATATTTGCCTTGATAACGCCCGTGATAACGTCTACCGAGGGGCGCTGAGTACCGATAATAAGATGTATTCCCGCGGCTCTTGCCTTCTGGGAAATACTCATAATAAGACCTTCAACGGGCTTTCTTACCTGAATCATAATATCGTTAAGCTCGTCGATAACGATTATGATCTTGGGCAGAGGCTCGCCAAGGGAGGGATTTTCACGCACCTTATCGTTATAAGCGTCAAGCTTTCTGACCTCGAGCTTTTCCATAAGGTCGTATCTCTTTTCCATCTGCTCAACAGCCCACATAAGCGCGCCTGCCGCCTGCTTAACGTCGGTAACGACGGGGATAAGAAGGTGGGGGATGCCGTTGTAGCCCGTGAACTCGACCTTCTTCGGGTCGATCATTATAAGCTTGACCTCGTCGGGTCTCGCTTTATAAAGAATGCTTATAAGAATTGCGTTGATGCATACCGACTTACCCATACCGGTAGCTCCCGCGACGAGAACGTGAGGCATCTTTGCGATGTCCGCAAATACAGGGTTACCCGTAACATCCTTGCCGAGACAGGAGAGGGTCTTTGAGGGGGAGGAGATAAACTCGCTTTCCTCAACGATATCGCGCAGGTAAACGGTGCTGGGGTGCTTGTTGGGGATCTCAACGCCTATCGCGGATTTTCCGGGGATGGGCGCTTCCATTCGCATACCCTCAACTCCGAGGTTAAGCTGAATGTCGTTGAAGAGGTTGGTTACCGCGTTGACCTTTACGCCGCGCGCAGGCACGATCTCGTAACGGGTGATACGAGGTCCGCGGTCAACTCCCTTGATGGAGATACGAACGTTGAACTGCTGAAGCGCGTCAACGAGCTTCTCTGCGTTCTGATTCTTTTCTTCCTCTTGGTGGATATCCTCTTCCGCCTTGCCCTTGATAAGAAGGTCGATCGGAGGGAACTGATAGTCGGAGTAGTCGGGTCTTTCGGGCTCGTAGTCGTCATCGTCCTCCTCAACCTTCGGCGCGGGCTTCTCGGTCATGCGGAGCATCTTCTCTGCGAAGAGGGATGATTTCGGGGGCTGGTAATCAAAGGGAGGCGCGTCATCCTCTTCATCCTCTGCTTCGTCCTCGACGTTCTCGCTATCTGCTATATTCGGGCGTTCGGGGAAGTCGACTTCCTCGTCGTCCTCGGCTTCGTTCGTTTCTTCGTTCGTTTCTTCTCTTAAGAAGGAGAACATATTTCTCTGTGCTATAACGTCGGGGTTCTGCTCTTCGGGCGGGATCTCCTCGTCCTCGGTTGCATCATCCTCGTTTTCGTCGCCGTAGTATACGCCGTAGCTCTCGCCGCTTATATCCTCTTCATCCTCGTCCTCGTCGGAGTCCTCGGAAATTGCGCCGAGGATCTCTCTTGCCGCGTCGTCATCGTCACCCTCGGTGGAGAAGTCGAATTCAAGCTTCGAATCGCTTGCGGACTCTTCCTCGCCGTCAATGCTGAAATCAAGCTCGACGGTCTCCTCAGTCTCTCTGGGAGTGGGGTCAAGCATCGCGCGGTTTATTCTTATCTCCTCCTCGCGGGGCTCGGGGTTTATCTCTTCCTTGATTTCGGGGGTATAGGGCTTGAACGTAGTGGCGGTTGCTCTCTCGCGCTCGTAATCGTTTATCGCGCTTGCAAAGCTTGCCGCGCGTCTGTACGCGTCTGCCGAAGCAGTAGGCTCTTCACGCACGGGCTCTTTTTCCTCGATCACCGGCTCTTCCTTTTTCATATATTCGGGAATATAGGCGCTCTTCGGCTCTTCGACCTTTACCTCCTCGTATGCGGGGGCGGGCTGGGCTTCTGCGGCGTAAGCTCTCTCAGCCGCACGCTCTCGCTCCATTGCCTCGCGCCTTTCGAATTCGCGCCTTGCATTCTCTCTTGCGAGGGCTTCCTGCGCCTCTGCGTATCTTCTCTGCGCGTCGATAGCCGCCCTCTTCTTCATTTCAAAGTCGGCTCTCTGTCTTGCCCTCTCGATATCCTCCTCGGTAATGTCGGATATGGATGCCGTCGCAAGCTCGTCGATTCCGATGTTCTTCTCGGCTTCAGCTTTCACAGCCTTGCTTGAGGGCTTGTTTGAAAGCTCCTCGTTCATTCGAACGTCAAAGGAGTTGAAGGAGGAGTCGAATACCTCGTCCGCGCTCTTTTCCGCTTCGTTTTTGTCGTAGATTATGTCGTCAACTCTCGGTGAGAATTTTGAATCCTCAACCGATACCGAGAGGTCGTGTACGGAATCACTGGTGCTGTAATCCATATTCACCCTGCGCTTGTCGGTAGCCGGGGGCGCGTAGGACTCGCCGTAATCCATTGTGCGGCGGGGCTCGTCGGAATCGACTGCTGATTTATGAAATACCTTCTCGTGAAGGTGGGGATTGTTTTCAATATCCTTGTCGTCGCGGATCTCTTTGATTCCGAGCTCGGATATCGTGAGCTCCTTCATTCCGTTGTCGGTCTCAAAGAAATCGTCGTCGGTGAGGGCTTCCTGAATATCTGCAAGCTCCTCGCGTCTCTTCTTCTCGCGCTTTTCGTTCTTCTTCACCTTGCCGTTCTTTGCGCGCTCGCCAAACGAACCGAAGAAGTCGGATATCTTGTCGAGTATCTTAAGAAGGATCCTTGAGAATACCGACTTGCCTCCCGCAAGGAAATAGGTGATATAAAGAGCGAATAAGAGGATCGCTATTATGATAAGACCGACGTTGCCGAAAAGCTTCGTTAAAACGAACGCGATAAGAGCGCCGATAAATCCGCCGCCGTCGGAATTAGTTCCGTCAACGTAAGATCCCTTTGCGCTAAAGGTGAGCTTGTCTGCGCCGATGTTCGAGAGGGTGTGTGCGAACGCCGATATCGTGCAAACGGTTATAACGGTGAATATAACTCTGCCGAGCGTGGTTTTCTTCTGAACGTCGGAGGGGTAGAAGATCGCATGCACGACGAGAAAGGCGGGTATAAAATAACCGCCGATAGAGAAAAGACCGAGTAAGAGCTTCGATATAGCTCGTCCGAGAGCGCCCGTGTCCTGCATAATAAAGCAAAGACC
>JAZLEH010000121.1:0-2109 GCA_045615165.1 Eubacteriales bacterium
GGATGGAAGTTCTCCGAATATGAGATGAAGGGTGTTCCCCTCCGTATCGAGATCGGTCCTCGCGATATTGCCGAGAACAAGTGCGTTATCGTTCGCCGCGACAACAGAGAGAAGAGCTTCGTCTCTATCGACGATCTCGTATCCTCCGTTAACGCAGGGCTTGAAAATCTTACCAAGGCGCTTTATGAAAAGGCGCTCGCCCACAGAGAGGAAAGAACCTACTCCGCAACCACCCTCGAGGAGCTTATCAAGATCGCAGACGAGAAGGACGGCTACATCAAGGCAATGTGGTGCGGTGAGCTTGATTGCGAAATGAAGCTCAAAGAGGAGGCTGACGTTTCCTCGCGCTGTATGCCCTTCAAGCAGGAAACCATTTCCGATAAGTGCGTTTGCTGCGGAAGAGAAGCAAAGAAGCTCGTTTACTGGGGCAAGGCGTATTAATTAATACGAACTATTCATAGAAAGGAGCGCGTTATGAGCATAAACAAGATGTCGATGCGTGCATCAGACGGAAGCGTTATAGAGCTTGAATGCCACGATGCGCTCCCCTCTACCGCAAGCCTCGCGCGTGAATACGCAAAGCTCGGCTACCCCGACAGATACGTGGTTTTCGCCGCAGGAAGAAAGAAGCTTGATCAGGAAGGAAGATTCCGTGGAGAGATCGAGCGCGGCGTTTATATGTCCTGTATTCTCCGCCCCTCTATATTCCCTTCTCAGGCGGCGCTTATAAGCTCGCTTTCGAGCGTGGCGATGGCGAGCGCTCTTGCAGAGCATACTACCTCCGATATCGGTATCGGATGGGTCAGCAAAATATACTGTGACGGAAGGATCATCGGTGAGGTAACGATCGAGGGTAAGCTTGATAACTTCACCTCTTATGAATATATTATAATCACCTTCTCCGCCGCTCTTAGCCCGAAGGAATTTCCGCCGCGGCTCACCGACCTTGTAAAGAAGGTCTTCGAGAGCGAAAACTCATCGGTTCATTTCATCATCGCAAAGAATATACTCAATAAATTCTTCCCTCTTTATTCAAATGCAAAGAACCATACGAAATATATGGATCAGTACAGGAAGATGTTCGTTCTTCGCGGTGAGAAGATCAAATACCTTAACAACGGCAAAAAGCAGACCTGCAAGGTTCTCGGAATCGATCAGGATACCTGCGCGCTTATGGTTGAGGATTCGAAGAAGGCGGTCATCTATATCTCAACTCCGAACAAGGTAACGATACCTAAGAAAATCAGTAAAAATAATTAAAACAGCGGACGAGGTCCGCTGTTTTTTCGTTTTTCGGAATATATCGGGCAATCTCTTCATAAATTGTTGTGAGATAAATAAACAATTATGAAAGGTTTGGAATCAGTATGGCGGATAACTCTATATATAAGGATATAGCGAAGCGCACGGGAGGAGATATTTATATCGGCGTCGTCGGACCGGTAAGGACGGGAAAATCCACGTTTATTCACCGCTTTTTAAATAGCGTCGTTATTCCGAACATCGAGGATGAATTCGACAGGACGCGAGCTATGGATGAAGCGCCGCAAAGCGCCTCCGGCAAAACGATAATGACGACAGAGCCGAAATTCGTCCCCGACGAATCGGTGAAAATAAAGATCAGCGACGACACATCGTTCAACGTGAAGATGATAGACTGCGTAGGCTACTTAGTGGAGGGTGCGCTCGGAAGCGATGAGGACGGCGAGGCGCGGATGATATCAACGCCGTGGAGCGAGAGCGAGCTTCCCTTTGAAAAGGCGGCGGAGCTTGGCACGGAGCGCGTTATAAGGGAGCATTCGACTATCGGAATCGTGGTCACCACCGACGGAAGCATCTGCTCGATACCTCGCGAAAGCTACGAGGCGGCAGAAGAACGCGCCGTCAATGAATTAAAGTCGCTCGGCAAGCCCTTTGCAATCGTCCTTAATTCCTCGCGCCCCGAATCAAGCGAGGCAAGAGAGCTCGCCGCAAGTCTTGAAGAAAAGTATGATACCCCCGTCGCGCTTGTGAATTGCGTGGCGATCGATGCGGACGATGTGCGTGAGATACTATCCCTCGTCCTCTCAAGATTCCCGATAAAATCGATGACCTTCACCCTCCCCGATT
>JAZLEH010000122.1:0-6961 GCA_045615165.1 Eubacteriales bacterium
CCCGATTTCATAGCCTCAGAGGCCTCGCTATATATATTCTCGATAGAATCAAAAAGGTGGTCGGGAATTTGCGCGTATACCGCAGAGCTATCGGAAAACAGTCTTCGCACCTCGCTATCGTTTGGAAGAGCGGCGAGAAGCGACTGCATATTTTCGACCGTTAAAAAGATCTTACTCCTGTCATATTCCGACGGTGACGCGGGCATCGTGTAATGCCTTGTTGATGAGTCGATATAGCATAGCGTACCCTTTTTGATCGGGAATATTTTGTCGGCGAAAACTATGCTACCGCCGTCGGTATAGGTGTAAATTATCATCGGCTTATTCGTCGTGTGCCATATTTTATAGAGCTTATCACGCCCTATCTCATGATGCATTATATTCAAGCTCATCACCTCGTATAAATTATAACACTAGAAACCACAAAAAGCAATATATATAAAATTATAAGCAATTTTTTATATAACAAACTTGCATATTTTATGATAAAATAAAACAAAAACGCAAAGGAGCTTAATATGGACAAGTCAAAGTATAGCGGTATAATCCCCGCATTTTACGCTTGCTACGATGAGAGCGGAGAAATAAATACGAGCGCGATTGAAAAATTCACCGACCATCTTATATCAAAGGGTGTTACGGGAGTTTATGTCGGAGGCTCGTCGGGCGAATGCATATATCAAAGTGTCGCAGAGCGCAAGCTCGTTTTAGAGCACGTTATGAAGCGCGCTAAGGGTAAGATCACCGTAATTGCACATATAGCGGCGAACAACACCAAGGACAGCATGGAGCTTGCCGCACACGCGGAGTCACTCGGAGTTGATGCGATCGCATCTATTCCCCCGATCTATTTCCATCTGCCCGATTATGCTATTGCGGAATATTGGAACGACATCTCCTCTGCCGCGCCGAATACCGATTTTATAATCTATAACATCCCCCAGCTTGCAGGAGTTGCACTGTCCAAAAACTGCCTTACGGATATGCTTAAAAATCCTAAGCTTATCGGAGTTAAAAACAGCTCTATGCCGACGATGGATATACAGATATTCAAGGCGATGGGCGGCGATGATTTCATCGTCTTTAACGGTCCTGACGAGCAACTCGTATCGGGTCTTGCAATAGGTGCAGAGGGCGGAATCGGCGGCACGTACGGCGTTATGCCCGAGATTTATATAAAAATGAAGAGCCTCCTTGACATCGGAGAGGTCAAAAAGGCCTCTGAAATTCAGCACAAGGCGAATGAAATAATTTATAAGATGTGCTCCTGCGCCGGAAATCTTTACGCCGTTATCAAGGCGATCATAAAGATAAGAGACGGAATCGACCTCGGAAGCGTCAGAAAGCCCCTCCCCGCGCTTACCGAAGCAGATATTGCAACGGTTAACGAGTGCGCGAAAATGATCGACATACTTACAAATGAGATTAAATGAAAATGAAAAAGGCTGAGTTCAACTCAGCCTTTTGTTTATTATTTGTTGGAGTCTATGTGGGGAAGATACGCCTTAAGATAATCAATTCCCGAGAAGAGAGTCGTGAACGCCATGATAGCCATCGCAACGTAGGAGAGAATGTGATTTTCCTTGAAGAAGGGGATCATAGGCTCAAGGATGATAATAACAGTTCCTGCCATCTGGGAAACGGTCTTGATCTTACCGAGCATACTTGCCGCTACTACGATACCGCTCTTGCCCGCTACGACGAGTCTGAGGCTGGTTACGCCAAGCTCACGAAGGAGAATGATAAGTACGACCCAGACGAAGATAAGCGCGAGGGTTACGTTTGCACGAAGGATCATCCAAACGAGGATCGCGATCATAGAGGAAAGCACCATAAACTTGTCTGCGAGGGGATCGATGAACTTACCGAAATCGGTTACGAGGTTATACTTTCTTGCGATCTTACCGTCAAGCATATCGGTAAAACCGGTGAGAATATAAACGACTGCGGGAACGATGAGACCCCAGATTTCGATATTTCTCATAAAGAGAAGGGTTGCGACGAACGCGGGAACGAGAAGAACTCTGATAAGCGAGAGTGTGTTTGGAACATTCAATGATGATTTTTTCATAATAACCTTCCTTAATATTGATTTGAATATTTATTTATATTATTAAAATTATTCAACTACTCCAACGAGGTCATAATCAAGCGCCTCGGTGACGCGAACCTTGACAAACTGTCCTGCTTCAACCTTTTCCTTTGAGGTGAAGTAAACTCTGCCGTCAACGTCGGGCGCATCGGCATAGGACCTTCCGTAATATATCTCGGCAACCGTGTCGAATCCGTCGCAAAGAACCTCAAAGACCTTACCGACCTTTTCAGCGCTCTGATCCTCGGTTATCGTCAACTGAGTCTGCATCAATATATCGTATCTGTCCTGAGCGATCTGCGGATCGACCTTAGAATCAAGCTCTACTGCCGCCGTTCCCTCCTCCTCGGAGAAGGTGAAAGCGCCGAATCTGTCGAAGCGCGCCTCTTTGATAAACTCGCAAAGCTCGGTAAAGTCATCATCCGTCTCACCGGGGAAGCCGACCATTGCGGTGGTCCTTAAGATAATTCCGGGAACTTCGCGGCGAAGCTTCTCAACAGTCTCCTTTATGAGAGCTTTGTTTCCGTGTCTGTTCATTCTCGTGAGTATTTTATCCGAGATATGTTGGATCGGAATATCCATATATTTTACGAGGCGGTCGTTATCACGAAGCTCAGCTATAAGCTCGTCGGTTATCTTATCGGGATAGCAATAAAGAAGTCTTATCCACGGAATGCTCGTTTCTTCGCATATCGAGCGAACCAATTTTGCAAGACTGTATTCGCCGTAGATATCAAGACCGTATCTCGTGGTGTCCTGCGCGATAAGGTTAAGCTCCTTAACGCCAAGCTCCTCGAGGTCCTTCGCCTCTTTAACGATATCCTCTATTCTGCGGCTTCTGAATTTACCGCGGATCAGGGGGATCGCGCAATATGTACATTTATTATCGCATCCCTCTGCGATTTTAAGATACGCGGTATGATCAGCGGTTGTGAGTATTCTGTCGCCGCCGAGCTTTGAGGTGTTCTTATCCTTGAAGGAGACGAACTTCTCGCCATTCATAACGGCACGGCAGGCATCCGCGATATCCTCAAGGCTTCCGACTCCGACAAGGGCGTCGATTTCGGGAAGCTCGCGCATTACCTCCTCACGATAACGCTCAACGAGGCAACCCGTGGCAATTATATGGCGGCATTTACCCCATTCCTTAAGCTTTTCCGCATCGAGAATATTATCGATCGATTCCTGCTTTGCACTCTCGATAAATCCGCAAGTATTGATTATGATTATCTCCGCCTCGGTCTCATCGGGAGTTATTTCAAATCCCGCATCGTGAAGTCGGCGAAGCATTACCTCGGTGTCGACAAGGTTTTTCGAGCATCCGAGAGATATAAATCCAACCTTAGTCATATTATATTTCCTGATATTTTATTTTAACAGACTTTTGAATCTGGGTCTGAGCTTTACGAAATAAAGCCTTACCATAACGGAGATGAAGGCGTCGTAGGCAATAAAGCCGACGTTCACAACCGCGTACGCTATAGCGACGAACAGCTTGTTATCGAAAACGAAGAGCGGAACTGAGAAAACGAATTCCCAGACGAGCGTGAACGCGACGAGAATGATGTTTATATAAACGAGCTTAAGCACAAGCCAAAGGCTTCTGTTTTTTATCCTCTCAAAGAACGCCTTCAATATCGGGTAGATTCCGAAGATAGCAAGATAAAGTATCCAGAGCTGCTTACCCGGCGATAAGAGGAAGGTCGCAAGCGACGTGCAGATCCATACGAGCCAATAATACGGCTTGCCGATCTCAATATACGCGAAAACGACAAGGAGAGAAGCGAGCGCGCATACGCTCAGATCAAGCACCTCGATAAATCCGCCAAGCACCATAAACACAGTCCCAAGCGCCACGATCATTGCGGAAAGCGTGACCTTTTTCGTCTGTCTCATATACAGCTGATAAAGTCTCCGCCAAGACATTCGCAAAGACAGTCAAGGCAAATAAGGTTTGCGCAACAGTTGCACGCGTCATCCTGCGAGGAGCGGCGATACTGCTGATTATTATTAACGCTTCCGTAATAGTTATTGCTATAACCGTTGGCGTTATTATTGAACATTTCCTTCGCTCTCTGATATTCGAGATTTGAGGGGTCCATGCTGCAAGCGATCTCAAGCTCACGCATAGCATCGTTCACTCTGTTCTTGCTCATAAGCACGATGCTTATAAGATAATGCCACTCGGAGGTTCTTGATGAATCGGGAATCGCGAAAAGCTCGCGCTCCGCATCAGCGAACTTGCGGTCGTTTATCTTTCTTCTGATATCGGCGTAAACTCCGGAGGTTGAGCCTTGATAATATTTATCGTCGCTCGTGTTGCCGGAGGCGCGCATCTTCTGAATTTCGTCGTATGCGGCGTTGATCTCCTGCATTTTTTCACTTGCGAGATCCTTAAGCGGGTTATCGTCTGAATAATTATCCGGATGATATTTACGCGCAAGATCTCTGTAAGCCGACTTTATTTCTTCATCGGTCGCGCTTTTGGAAACGCCAAGAATTGAATAAGGATCTTTCACTGTAAGGTCCTGCCTTTTCTTTTATTTTTCTTCTGCGCCTCGTCATCCCCGTCAAGGAATCCGATACGCTTTGTAAGTCCGAGATATATTATATTCTTTATGATATTCTCAATAGTATACTTAGTTCCAAACGGAAGAAGATTTACAGCCGCCTCTATCCTCTTGCATTCAAGAATAAGGGCGCATTTTATCGTCTGCTTATTCTCTTCGGTAAGCTCCTTTGCACCGTAGGTGAGAACGTAGGGATTATACTTTCCGCTCCTTCTGTCCTCGTCGTAATCCTCTGCGGCGTCGGCGGCGTATATAAACCGTCCAAGTCCGCGTCCAAGCTCACGGCACACGAGCGCATCCCTCTCCGAAAGCCCGTTTGCAAACACCTCGCCAAGTAGCTCACCGAAAAGCTCGGCGGGCTCATCAACGCTTTGGCATTTTGCCTCTTCAAGAGCGCTTATTTCGGAAAGCTTCTCCCGAATTACCTCTGCAATATCGGGTATCCTTGCTTTTTTCTTACCGCTTGCGAGAATGGGACGCGCGGGAGTCACGAGTATTCTTTTTCCGAGCCCCTCGTCTGCAAGGTCGTCCTTGACCTTATAGTAAGAGAGGATGGCAAACGCCCTTGCCGTATATTCAGTCGCCTCGTTGATATTTATCATAGGGCGCTTTTTTAACGGATGGGCAATGCATCTTTTTTTAGACGCCTTTATATCCGACTCGGGAATAAAGAGCATACGCACGAGCGCAAGGAAAACGCTGTCATAGGTCAAGGTAACGTTTGACAGGATTCCCGTGTGCTTTTTCATACTGCGGCAAATTCCGCAATAGGTTGCGCGGTAAAACTCGTACTCCTTAACGAGAAGCTCCGTATGAACGGGTTTTACGTAACCGAACATACCGTATTACTTTTTGGGGTTGCCCATACCCTTACGGGTGAGGGAGATTCTGTGCTTAACGACGTCAACGTCCTTGATCCTTACCTCAATAACGTCACCGGTCTTGAAAAGCTCAGAGGGGTGCTTGATGTATCTGTCGCTCATCTCGGAGATATGAAGAAGTCCGTCGTGATGAACACCGATATCAACGAAGCAACCGAAGTCAACTACGTTTCTTACAGTACCGTTAAGCTGCATATCGGGCTTAAGATCGTTGATGTCAAGAACATCAGCGGAAAGGATAGGAGCGGGAGCGTCGTCACGGATATCTCTTCCGGGCTTCTCAAGCTCCTTTATGATATCGTCAAGAGTGGGTTCGCCGCAGCCAAGCTCCTTAGCAAGCTTAGCCATACCGTACTGATTTACCTTGAAGCGGAGGAGAACGAGATTATTGTTTCTTACGTCCTCGGTAGTAAAGCCGAATCTCTTAAGAAGGTCCTCAGCGATGGCGTACGACTCGGGGTGAACGCCGGTTGAGTCAAACACCTCTTTAGCGCCGGGAATACGAAGGAAGCCCGCGCACTGAGTAAACGCCTTGTCACCGATCTTCGGAACCTTAAGGATCTGCTGTCTGGTCTTGAATTCTCCGTTAGCCTCTCTGAATGCAACGATATTCTTAGCGGCGGTAAGGTTAATACCGGAAACGTAAGAAAGGAGAGAGTAGGACGCAGTGTTGATATCAACGCCGACGCCGTTAACGCAATCCTCAACTACACCTCCGAGAGCCTCGGTAAGCCTTGCCTGCTTCATATCGTGCTGATACTGTCCGACGCCGATTGCCTTGGGCTCGATCTTAACGAGCTCTGCAAGAGGATCCTGAAGGCGTCTTGCAATCGAGATAGCGCTTCTCTGCATAACGTCGAAGTCGGGGAATTCCTCGGTAGCGAGCTTTGATGCGGAGTAAACCGTCGCGCCCGCCTCGGAAACAATGGTAAACTTAACGCCCTTCGGGCATTCGGGGTCACGGATAACGCGCTCAGCGATGAACTTTTCGGACTCGCGGGATGCGGTTCCGTTTCCAATAGAGATAATATCAACGTTATTCTTCTTAACGAGTCTTAAAACGGTAGCCTTTGCCTTAGCAAGGTCATCCTCGTTTACTCTGTCCTTACTGCGGAAGGGATAGATAACTGCGGTATCCATTACCTTACCGGTCTTATCAACTACTGCGAGCTTACAGCCGTGGCCGTAGCCGGGGTCGTAGCCGAGGACGGTCTTACCCTTGATGGGAGAAACGAGAAGAAGGTTGCGAAGGTTTTCGGAGAATACCTTTATAGCGCCCTCGGAAGCGTCGTCGAAGAGGGTCGTTCTTACCTCGCGCTCAATAGCGGGGAACAAAAGGCGCTCGTACGCGTCCTTGATAGTCTCCATAAGATAAGGGAGCGCGGGCGACTGCTTATTGGTTACAACCTTTGATACGA
>JAZLEH010000123.1:0-12091 GCA_045615165.1 Eubacteriales bacterium
TCCGTTATGTATATAAGCAACACCACCGGAGCAGACCTGATTTAACTGCTTTTCAACCCTGGGCTTTATAGAGCCTATGAGAAGCTCGCCGCCCGCTTTTGAGGAATAAACGTTTAATTTCGATTTATCTCTAAGGGAGAAGAGAGGTGATTGGTCATCGTGGCAGATACCGATCTTCGTAAGCATATGACCGTTAAGGTCAAGGCTGTAGTCGCCTGCAGTAAGAGCTTTTGCGGAAATGCCGCTGATCGCAGCCGCATCACCCGAAAGACCGGTAAAATCTGCAAGAAGGATAGCGACGTTACCGTGCTTTGCAGTCGCGATCTCGTTGATTAGAGTATCACCTGTTGCATTTTTGTAAAGCGTATAGTTATCCGCTGAGGACATTGCGGGAATGAAACGGTAGTTATCTGCGTAGTTACCCATCGCAAAGGTTGCGCCCTCAATAGTTGTGATAGAGCTTGCCTTGGGGCTGATGGTTATAACGTCGCCGGACGTAGCATTTGATGCGGTAACCTTTCCGATCTCTCCGCCAAGCGACCATTCCCACTCGGGCGCGGTCGTGTATTTAATGATTCCGTCAGCAACTGCCGAGGGATTGATGCCTTCAAGGTTAGGCGTAGCGCCGAATCCAACCGTCGTCTCCGAGATGAGGTTGCCCAAAGCGTCGTAGATCTTTGCGATTACGTAGTCGTCGCTAAGCTTGACGAGGTAGCCGCCGTTGGTCTTGGTGACAGCATAACCTCTGCTTATAAGATTTTCGGATGCAGTTACCTTGACCTTGGTGTTATCGCACTCGATAAAGAGCGACTCTATACCTTCGGGCATATCGAAATCAATAAGGTCCATCGTGGTGTAGATAGAATCGCCGTTTTCAACAAGATTGATTTTCTCTTTAACAACGTGAGGAATGCTTGCAAAATCGCTGTTTCCTAAAGCTTTCTTCACCTGAACGTAGCCGTTAGGAGATACGTATTCCTTTGAGCCTACGATGTCGGTGCAGTTTAATATCGAATAGTCGTCAAATTTGCCTTCAGTAATGAGATCTTTGATTCCGTAGCCTTCGCTCTCGTAATTTGCAGCGTAGTAGTTGAGAGTATAATTATCAACTGCGTAGGAGTAAGAATCGTTAGCGTTCTTTGAGTCAGCTGTGATGTTAACTCTGATCTCGTCAAGCCATATGGAGAGAGCTTTTTTGGACGAGTTGACAACTACGTTATTAAAGACAGTCTCGCCGTTAACGAAAATAGCGCCGTAAAGAACGGTGCAAACCGTTTCTCCGCTCACGTAAGACTTGGGATAAAGAACTGCAGTTACGTGGTCAAACGTGCCAACGCCCGAAACGGGTACAAGGTGTGTCGCGCTTCCGATATTCTTGTTATCCGAATAGTACCAATTTCCGTCCGCATCCTTGATATAGTACATATGCATAGAGGCGGCGGCCAACTCTCCCGAGGGAGTGGAGGTGGTATTAGACTCAAGCTCTACTTTGCAGTATCTAATAGATACGTAGATTGAGTCCTTATCGAAGTAAGAAATCTCAACGCCCTCGTCATCGGGTGAGATACCTGCCGCGCTAAGCTCGTCGGGAGTGTAGGTCTTGTAAGTCGTAACTCCGTCAACTACCGTTGCAACTCTATAGCGGTCGGGCATAATGTCCATATCGTAAACAACGGCAGACTGCTGAATAGTGTTGTTATAGGCAAATGCGTAATTACCCATAATGTAGGACGTGGATGCGCCCTTAAGAGCGTAGTAGCCGCCTTGCGTGTTGGGGAAAGCTCCCTTGTTACGATAGTGGATGCTGGTGTAGACGTTGTCGTCGTCAGTTGCTCTTTCAGCTACACCGTTGCTTCCGAGATATGAAGCAGTACCCCAGCTGGAGTAGTGATCCGAATAAGCAAAATGGTTGTACGCGCCTGCGGGCTTAAGCTGATTCGTGCTTGCAAGCTCGTCCTCGGACGAAATCGCAAAAACGCTTACAACAGCCATGCTCATCACAAGACAAGCAATCAACAGAAGCGAAAAAAGTTTAAACGTTTTTCTCATGATATATTCTCCTAAAAATATTTTCGATATTTTAATTATATCACCTCGTGGCATATATTGTCAATTGTATTATTTTTAAATATTACGCGCCCTTCATTGTGCATATTATATAAATCGGGCAAAAAAAGACCGCCTTATTAAGAATAAAGCGGTCCTTGATTATTAAACTTTATTTCACGTCCATCGCGGGGCGGATAACTACGAATTTCTCGTATGCAACTATCGTGCCAAGAAGACTCTTGAGATAGTAGGTCGATCCCTCAACGACGAAATCTTCGTTTCCGTTTTCAAGAAGAGTTGCGGAATTCGTAAGGGTGTCTGCCATAACGAGCTGACCGTCGCCAACGTAGATGAATACTCTGAGGTTGGATTTCCAGAGGCAAACGATGATGTCGCCGACCTGAAGGTTGCTTTCATACATTCTGCGAACTCGCGCGTCGGAAAGCGAGCGACCGCCCGATGCGGTTCCGCCGAACATATTGGGCACGATCATCGAGTTAAGCGCGCTGTCGGTATTGAGGTTTGCGGTGCTGTAAAGCTCCTCCATAATAGCTGCCGCGGTAGCGTAATCGAAGAGATCGCGTCCGAGCGCTGCCTTGTATGCCGATTTAACAAGCTCGATCGGGTCGGAGAAGCTCTTTCCGCCGGCAGCGTATTCCTTTGCGATAGCCGCAACGGATGCAAGCTCTGCGTCGCTATATCCCGAAACGGTAACGAGCATATCGTTGTAAATATCAACTCCGCCGAGTGAGGTCTCGTTCTGGATAACGTCGCCCGCCTTAGCGCTTTCATTTACCTTAACCGTCCAGGTGATGCTGAAGCTTTCCTTCGCGTGGATGTCAAGCGCCATCGTGAGGGTGTTGCCGTCAAGAGTGAGTCCGCTCGTTCCCGAAACGAAGGTAACTCCGTCCGCAAGGACCTCCTTGAATATTACGTTCGTATGTTCGTTTGCAAAGTGATTCTGAATATTAAGCGTGTAGGTTATCGTCTCGCCGATCGAAGCCGAGTTGCTAATTCCGACCGACACGGTCTTTTCGGTATTAACGCCGGGGATATTGCAACGGTTAACGGTCTTCTCGGTGGGGGTAAGATCGCGGTTTAAGGGGCGGAGAAGGGATATCGTCACAACATTTGATAAGAAGAGATATCTTCCACCGGAGGAAGAGAAGAGCTGATTTGCGTCAAGGAGCTGTACCGTACCAACCGATACCTCAGCCTTTGAAGCGTAGTCGGTGCTGTTCGCGGGCTCATTTTTGTCGTAAATATACTGGTTTCCGATACTGTGAAGGAATAATCCGTCACCGATGTAAAGGAGGGTGTGACCGCCCGACTGCTTTGCTACGGACGAGCCGCGGCGATAAACGATAACGTCGCCGACCTCAAGACTGTCGCGGATAGAAGCGAGAAGCTCTGCGCGGGATTCCTCGGTTGTGTAATTCGCGTTTTCCCAATATCCGATAACGTCGGATAAGGTTCCGAGGTTATCCTTGGCATAAATGGTGTAGTTATTAGTGTTGGGAGACATGGTCGTTCTCGGAACGTCCATTACGTTAACTCCGAACGCCTCCTGATATACTGCGTTTACGTAGCTTGAGCAGTCAAGGTAGAGCATGTGCTGTGCCGTTGCATCCTCGGGAGAGGGATCGGAATTTCGAAGTCCCTGATCGTAGTGGATCTGTCCCTGCTGTCTGTAATAAGCGTACGCTACCTCTGTTACGATGTCCTGATTGGTTTCTATCACGACCGCCTCCTCATCTCCCTTGAGCCAGTTGGATTCAAGGATTGTGATCTGGAAATTGTATTTGTTCGTTGCAGTATATACCGCGTAGAAATCAACCTCCATCTGAGTGCCGGGGTATTTGGTTGATCCGATATATTTGCCGAAGTAATCGCTCCATGTAGAGCCGAGGTTCTCGTCAAGCATATTTGCGCGAAGTCCTACCGCTCTCGTTCCGTCGGGCTTAATACCGGAAAGGCCCGTCGCCGACGCATTGAAGTGCGGGCGGTAAAGAATGACTCCGTCACCTGCGGAATTATAGGTGTTCATATACATAGTTCCCTTAAAATGAACGTAGGTATATGCCTGAAGCTTGCTTACCTTGAAGAAGTCGATCGTATCGTTCCAGTCCTCGATAAGAACCGCTTCGTCGAGATTGTAGCTCACGCGGTTTCCGCGGGAAAGAATGGTGTCGTCGATATCCTCGGGATTATCCTCGGTTGCGACGAGGTATCTCTTGTTCTGAGTCGTGTCATTGCCGGAAACGTATTTGAGGTCGGTGATCGTAACCTTTATACGAACGAGGTCGCCCTTTTCGTATCCGTGGTTGGGGAAGGTGCCGTAGGGAATATTGCGAACTGCGATAAGGTCGTTCGAGTCGGTGTCCTTAAGAAGGATCTCCTTCGTATATCCCGCGCCCTCGTCGGAGATTCCTACGTAATATCCCTGAACGTAAATGGGCTCGCTTGAGATATCAACGTTCTTGATTGCCTCAACCGAAAGGGTAAGCTCGTCAATGGTGACGGTCTTGTAGTTCTCTGCCGCAACGGCGTATTTATAAAGGTTCTTTGCGATTGTAACGTCGGGGTTGTTTTCGATATATTTTCCGAGGCAGTAAGTGCCGCTCGCACCGTCAACCTTTATGGTCATGATCTCATCGATGTACGCCGCGGAAACTCCCTCAACGAGGTAGTAGCCGTTCTTTTTAATAAGCTTGCCGTTTTCAACGGTGTGAGAAATTATTGCACCGAGGGGATTTCTGTAGCTTACCTCGTCAACGGTCACGCCCTCTTCAACGTTGATGATCATACCGATCTCGCCAAGCGAGAGCTTGTATGCGACGCTCTTAACGCCCTTTGCGATAAGTGCGGAATAATTGACCGCCTTCTCAGCGGGGCTTACGCTTGCCGCCGTTGCCGTGCAGGCACAGTCTGCGTGAAGCTCGTAAAGCTCCTTGAAGTCGCTAAGAAGCTTGCTTGCACCTTCGGAAAGCTCGGCTTCGAAGAGCCTTGCGATCTCTTCCTTGTAGCTTATCATTTCATAGATAAGCGTCGCTTCCTCAGTTCCGCAATCGTACGCCTTCGCAACTCTGGTAACGTAGTCAAGCGTGTTCATAGATGCCTTGTACTGATAGGTCTTTCCGCCGAGAGTGTAGGTCACGGTGGCGTTCATCGTGTCGAAGCTCTGTATATTCTGCTTTGCGGTAATAACGTACATCTCAACGCCGTCAACGCTTACCGTTCCGTTAAGGAGCGAAGCGCCCGCAACGTCCGTTATCTCAATTCCCTCAAGCTTCGGAAGGTAGAGATTGAATTTCATATCGGTGAAGAGCGACACGTTCGCCTTGATTCCCGCGCCGACTGCATAACCCGTGGAGGTCTTCGTGATAGTTGCGCCCTTTGCGATAGCCTCATCGGAGAGGGTCACCTCGATATTTGATCCGCACTTGATTGCAAAGCTCGTCCATGCGGGCGGCGTAATGTCGTAAATATTGAACGGAGTCGTTACGCTTTCGCCTGCCTCAAGCTCTTCGATCGCATATTTTACGGCTGCGGGAGCGTAGATCTTCTGATCTCCCACCTCTGCGTATACGTTGGGAGCGGGAGCAACGTAATCCTTGTTATATATTGCATCCTCGCACTGCACTATCGAGTCAACACCGCTCTCATTATCAAAGAGGTCGTCGATTCCGATCGTGTCGGAGTCGGTCGCATATCCCTTTTCGTAATAAGTAACTTCAAAGTTATCAAGCGCCATTGAATATTCGGAGATGTACTCCGGTATCTCCCAGTCGATAGCGCGGGGAACTACGTCATCGCACTTGTAATTCCAGGATGAGCTTGTGCAGATATAGCTTGTGTCGAGAAGATATCCGTTGTAATATAGCTGAACCTCCGAATATCCGTAGGTCTCGTAGGTCTTGCTGTCCTTGGTAACAGTTTTAAGTATCGGCTTTACAACGTACGTGAAGTGGTTCCATTCTTCAATATTGTTTGAAAGCACGTAACCGCTGTCAGCAAAGTTTCCGTTCGAGGAAACCGTCGTTCCTCTGTTTATGTATATATGCCAGAGTCCGTCAGAGGTATTGTAATGGAACCTAGCGCCAAGGCAGGTGTAGCCCGAGGTCTTGTTAAGCGCGGTAGTTCCCGAAACGGGGCGGTTGTCAATTGAGAAATACGAGTCGTTGGAATAAGAGAGTCTCTTCGACTCCTTTGCCATAGCGAGCGTTACTACGGGGACTAATGCGCCACCCTCGCCTGCAGCTGCGTAATTCTTAGACGTGAGAATTTCCGTAACCGTCGAATCCTTTGAGATGTCGGAGCTGGTATGCTTATAGAGTCGTACGGTCTTCGGCGATCCGTCACTGTTCGATGCAGTTACGATGTACTCCTGTCCGAGAACGATCTTTGCGTGATAGTTTGTAAGCTCCTTTATGAACGCGGTATGAGTGCTTTCAATATCAGCCGCGATCCTTGCGTCGTCAATCGTCTCATAGGTCTTGTAAAGCTTCTTTACGGTGTACGTATAGGTTCGCGTGCTGTTGTGAGACGCGGTATAATCCACACCGTCAACGGTGACCGTAACATCCTTCGCAGTTACGTCAGACGTCGTAAATCCGCGCTGCACCTTGTATCCGACGAATACGGTATACGCGTCAGCCGCAACGTCAAAATCTACGGTGTAGTACGCGTAATCGCTGATGTGAGTGAGCTTGTCCGAATTGCTAGTGGCGTAGTTACCGATCAGAAGGTCGCGGCGATATCCCTTTTCTCCCGCCGCGGCAGAATAAGCGTATCTTACGTACTTATTGCCGAGTCCGGAATCAACGACCTTTACCGTACTGTACGAGCCTGCGGAGCCTGTTCCGCTTGCAAACGTGCCGTGGTAGTCCTTTCCTGCGGCATCGCTCTCAAAATCGTAAGAGAAGCCGAGATTCGTTGTTGAGCTCGGTGCGGCTGCCGATGCAAATATTGCGAGAATACCGAATATAAAGCAAACGGTCAGAAGCACTGAGAATATTTTAGTGTTCTTTTTCATGGTTTTTCCTCCGCAAAATTAGAGATATTTAACACTTATTCCATATTATATCATTTAAATGCGCGTATGTCAATAATAAAATAAAGGGCAATCACTTGGATTGCCCCTTCTTCGGATACCTCTGCGTCTAGGTCGGAAATGCACTGCGTGCGCCCGACGGTGTTTATTATATCAATTTTTTGTGAAAGTCAACGGATCATCTGTTGCAAAAATAATCACTGACCTTCTTGATCGCGGCAATAGTATCCTCAAGATCCCTCTCGGTGTGGAATTCGTTAACGACCATTTTGACGGCGCTTGCGAGTATTTGCTCCGCTACGGGGCAGTCGCCGGTCTTGTATTCCACCGACTCGCCGTAAGTGCCGTCAACGGGATACTGTGTGTTGAAGGAATAGAATGTCTTGTTTTTGAATACGTCGTATTGATATACGCAGGATGGGATGTAGCCCTCTGCCGCAATAATTCCCTCTGCCCGAAGTGCCTTGACGAACTCTGCGCGCGTCGCTCCAAGCTCTGCTTCGTTAACACGGATCATATAGAACCAATAGGATGAGTCGCATCCGTCCTGTATCTTGTGCGGATATATTCCCTTGATATTCTGAAGAGCGGCGTTAAGCTTGTTGCCGTATTCTCGTCTCGTATTGCATATCCAATCAAGCTTATCAAGCTGTGCAAGAGCAACTGCGGCGGTAAGTTCGTTCATTCTGTAATTCGGTGCAATATGCGGAATATTCTTAACGACCTCGCCTCCGAGTCGGTTATAGTTCTTGTCGGTGAACATGTGTGCCTTGCGGTAAAGTATCTCGTCGTTCATTATGACCATGCCGCCGTCACCTGCCGAAATATGCTTGAAGTCGTTAAGGCTGAAGCAACCGATATCTCCGAACGTACCAACGTACTTTCCCTTATATTTGCAATGGTATGATTGCGCACAGTCCTCAACCACGTAAATTCCGTGCTTCTTCGCAATCGCCACGATTTCGTCGATCCTCGCCGAATTTCCCGCAAGGTGAACGACCACTATCGCCTTTGTCCTCTTGGTGATCTTTGCTTCGATCGATTCGGGCGTGATATTGTAGGTGTGCGGGTCTACGTCTGCAAAAACGGGGATCGCGTTCTGATAGAGAATACCTATCACGCTTCCCATATCGGTAATGGGAGAGGTTATGACCTCGTCACCCGGACCGATTCCGAGAGCACCGAGCGCCACGTGGATCGACGCCGTTCCCGAGGAGGTGCTGACGCAATATTCAGCGCCGTACATTTTTGCGAACTTCTCGCAAAATCTCTTCGTCATATTACCCTTCCAGTAGAAGAGCGTGTTCTGATTAAGAGCTTCTTCAAGATAAGCAAGCTCTTCCTTTCCGAAGCGCTTTCCGGTGCCGTATGGCGTGGTTTTAACGGGTGTTCCACCGTGAATAGCGAGTTTTTCCATACTGTTCTCTCCGTATCTTAAATTTTGTTATTACAGGGTATTCTGTCGCCGCCGCGCAGTATTTTGCGCGCGTTGCTCTCGTAGAGCTTTTTCTTCACGGAATCCGAAAGTCCGATGCTCTCAATAAGCTCCTGATGAATATTGTCGAAATAATCTCTTGCGTAAAGAATTCTGTCCTGATATTTTGTGATGAAATCCTTCGTGAAATCAAGGTCTCTGCTCAGTGCATTGTGGCCCGAGCCTGCCGATATATCACAGTAAAGGTTGGGGTGCTTTTCAAGGAGTACCTCTATTTTTCCTCCGGGAATTACCTCTCCCCTTGGATAGGATACCTTATCGTACTGATCGTCGTTCGAAATATGCGCCCAGAATCCGGGTGCGTGACCGATGAAATTAGTCTCGGGGCAGAGCTTAAGCACTCGCTCAAGAGCGTCGATTCCGCCTCCGTACCAATAGCTTGGCCACGGATACGTGTAATTCGGCTTTTCGATACTGTAATCAAAGTGCATAAGCACGGGAAGCCCGTATTCTCCGCACACTCTGTATAAGCGTATTGCGTCCGGGTTGTCGTACATCATTCTGAGCTTAAGCTCTCCGCATATACTGATATCGTAAAGCGAAATCATAGCCTTAAGGCGGTCGATCGCATCGGGATCTCGCGGGTCGGGGCAATATCCGAGCAGGAATCTGTCGGGGGCGGTCCTTTTATACTCCACGCATCGTTCGAACGGAACGGGCATATCCGAAAAGGGAGAAAAGCATTTTTTCGTGGCGGGATTATACTCGTTTTTCGGACACTCCCAGGAAAGAAGGCAGGTAATATCAATTCCGTACGAGTCCATATTTTCGAGCATTTTTTCGGCGCTGTATCCCCAATAATCGGCGTGGTTATGAATGTCGATGATCATAAATTTTTCCTTCCGAAATTGTTTCTTTTATTGCTATTATACCATAATATTTCACGAAAACAAGAACTGAATTGTTGTATATTAGCACGGTATTGCTCTGAAGGCGAAAATAAAACACGACCGCAAATCGTGCTTGCGGTCGATTCTCGTTTATTGAATTTTCGTATTTCTTTTGCGCTTGCCGGGAGATGTTCCGTAGCTCGCCTTGTAGCAGCGACAGAAATAATTCGGATCTTCAAATCCGCACGTCTCCGAGATCTCCGTAACGCTCATCTCGGTGTTGCAAAGCATTATGTCCGCAACGTCGATCCTGTAGTCTCTTACGTATTCCATCGCCGTTTTCTGTGTGACCGTCTTGAATACGCGGCAAAAATAATATTTGCTTACCTTGCAGATTTCAGCGAGCTTTTCAACCGTGATCTCATCGGCGTAATTATCCCTGATGAAATTGATTGCGGGCTCGATAAGCTCGTATAAGCGAAGGACGTCGTTTTTTGATGAGTCGGACGGCGAATCAACGAGTCCTTGCCTTAAAAGCACTCCGAATAGCTCGGTTACAAGCCCCCTGATCGCTACGCGGAAGCAGGGCTTCCTTTCTTTGTATTCGGAAACTATTCGTTTGAGTATCGTAACGATCCTGTCGTCTCTGAAAAGGGTTGAAAAGGAGCGGTTCCGCGCAAGAAGAACGGTGCGAAGCTCAAGCTCCTCAATTCCGCTTCCCGCAAAATAATCGAGCGGGATCATGAAGAGATGATACTTTCCCTTTTCTGCAGAGCATTCAATCGTGGAGTGAAATTGATACGGGTTTATAACGACCACGTCTCCCGCCCTCGCGGTTATTCTCTCCGTGCCGATTCGCAGCGTTGCAGTCCCCTCGTAGAAATACTTGATCTCGATCTCCTCGTGAAGCATTTTTCTGTAAGAGGAGGCGCTGTTTAGGCGCGACACGCAATCGGGCAGGATTATCATATTCAGCTTTTCTTTGTCAAGTCGATTCTGCTTTAAAGACATCTCGAATCCTCTTAATCGTGTCTCGTGTCATCCCTGAAGCATTCGCAGAATCTCGCCGCAAACGACGGCTCTTCGCCCTCTATGTAAAGGTGCGAAACGTCACCTATCGTAGCTGCTCTGAAATGCGCGATTCCGTCTCTTCGCTCCTCGGTATAAAGGGTGGTCGTCGCGGTGGGGGCGGTGCATACGTGTTGCCATAATGAGTAGGGTGAGCAGTGCATAAGGTGCGAAAGAAGCACGCAGGTAAGTCCGTAATGACAGAACAAAACGACAGTATCGTGGTTTGATCTCGTTACCCTATAATTTATTCCGTCGCGCTCGTATCCGTGTCGCGCAAGCACCTCGTCAAGGCTGTTGCATACGCGCTCGTAAGCCGAGGGGACGTCAGAATTTTTTATATACTCAACCTCAAGCCATCCGGTGGGGGAGTAGAGCCCGTCCTGCTCTGCCGCAAAGGAGGGGAGAAGATCCCACGCGCAGGTTTTTTCATCAAGATAGGGAAGACTTACGTGATAATCAAATTCCCTGAGCCATTCACAGTATTCTGCCGTCATTCCAAGCTTTTTAAGCGTGGGCTCTGCGGTGAGCCTCGCCCTTCCAAGCACTGAGCAGTAGATTTCCGATATATTTTCTCGAACGAGCTTTTTTGAAACAAGCTCTGCTTCGACCTTTCCCTTTTCGGTGAGGCCGTCAATTTCGTAATTCGGCTCGCCGTGTCTGACGATTATAAGCTTCATAAGATTCTCCGTTTCGGCTTTTTTCTATATTATATAACAAAGGGATCGAAAAATCAAGCGTATTTACTCTCACACAACAAAATGACGAAAAATTCTAACAAATTTATGTTGATTATATAATAAACCTGTGCTATAATGAACTTAAGAGCGTTGCTCGAAAAACAATTTGTATATTTAAGGAGAATTTAAAATGGCAGACAAGAAGGTAAGATTTGCCGTTGTCGGCGTTGGCGGACTCGGTAAGGCTCACATTCAGGGAATCTATAAGAATCCCGATGTTGCAGAGCTTGCATGCGTTTGTGATAACGTTCCTGAGCTTGCAAAAAAGTGCGGCGAGGAGCACAACGTTCCTTATTACGTTGATTTTTATGAAATGCTTAAGGTTGGCGGATTCGATTGCGTAATCCTCGTAACCCCCGACCAGATCCACAGAGAGCATGCAGTTGCGGCTTGTGAGGCTGGTTATCACGTTCTTTGCGAGAAGCCCCTTGCGCAGACTATCGATGACTGTCAGGCAATGGCAGACGCGGCAAAGAAGGCTGGCGTTAAGTTCATGACCGGTCAGGTATGCCGTAAGGCTCCCGGCTTTATGAAGGCAAAGGAGCTCGTTGCATCGGGTGAGATCGGCGAACTCTTCTACGTTGAGTCTGAGTACGCTCATGACTATCAGTTCCTTACGCCCCTTTGGAGAAAGGATCCTGTAAATCTTCGTTATTCTATAATTGGCGGCGGCTGCCATGCAATAGACCTGCTTCGCTGGATCGCAGGCGATCCCGAAAAGGTTATGGCTCTTGCAAACAGAAAGGTACTTACCGACTGGCCTGTTGACGACTGCACCATCGCAATTATGCAGTTCCCTAACGGTGTTGTAGGTAAGATCTTCTGCGGCATCGGTGTTAAGAGAAATTACACTATG
>JAZLEH010000124.1:0-14598 GCA_045615165.1 Eubacteriales bacterium
ACGGCAAGTATCACTCCCGCAACGAACGCGTAGAAGAGCTGATAAAGATTACAGTGTGCAAGCGCGAAGAAGGTCGCCGAAAGTATCACCGCGCCTCGCCTTGAATGCGGCGAAAGTAGCGAGATCGGAATATATCTGAAAAGCATCTCTTCGAGCACGGCGGTGACGAGTGCTTTCGTGAAAATGACGTACGCAAGGTTGCCCGAAACGTCAGTCACACTCTCAACTCCGATCTTCGATACGATGAGCGAGGTGACGAACGAAATAACGAAAACCACGGCGATCGTCGGGAATACGAGAGGCGCGCCAAGCCTTGCATTTTCGCCCGAAATCGTGAAACGGGGCGGAGATAACTCGATTTTCGCCTTTGATCTGCAGGCAAAGTACGCCACGATGGGAACGATAAACGCAAGGTAATAAATCACGGTCGAAATCACGCCCGTGAAATAAGAAGAGAGGGCAATTATAAACACGAAAGCAAAATTAAGCATAACAATGGCGAGCGCCGCTTTTTTCATTTATAATTCCCCCTTCCGATATCAGACAACGCTGAATCTCAGTTTTCCTTTTATAATATCGGCTTCCTCAAGCCTTATTCTTACCCTGTCTCCAAGGCGGTATATAACGTCGCGCGATCTTAATGACATCGTTTTTTCATCGAATATAAACGTACCGTAAAGATCACTGATCGGAACGAGTCCCTCGCAGGTGTTATCAAGCTCGGCAAAGAAGCCAAACGAGGTAACGGAGCTTATTATAGCGTCAAACTCCATACCGATGAACTCTTCCATATATATTACTTTATAGAGATTTTCTATCTTTCTCTCGGCTGAAAGAGCGCGAAGCTCCGCTTCCGATGCGGCAGCAGCCGCCCTTCTTGCATAAGCCTTATACTGCTCTGCCCTCTTGCCCTCGATGAGAACCTTTTTGATGATCCTGTGAGTTGCGAGGTCGGAAAGTCTCCTTATCGGAGAGGTGAAATGACAGTAGCAATCGATTCCGAGACCGTAATGTGCCGAAAGCTCCTCGGAATATCTTGCCTTTGACATCGCGCGAAGCATAGAATACGACACGGGTGAGCCGAGACCTCTCAGATTTGCCTCCGAAAGAAGGCGGGAGAAGTCCTTTGAGGTGGACTTTTCCTTCGAGATATAGCTCGTATCAAAGCCGAGGTTGTGCGCGTAGGTGAGAAATTCGGTAAGCTTGTCCTCAGGCGGGTTCTCGTGAATTCGATATACGCAGGGTACGCCGCTTTCGGTAAGAAGCCTTGCGACGCCCTCATTTGCCGCGAGCATAAACTGCTCGATAAGCTTTTCTGCATCACCGCGCTCCCGCTTTATTATATCTACGGGCGCACCGGACTCATCGAGAAGGATCTTTGCCTCTGCGCTCTCAAGCTCAAGTGCGCCTCTCTCGGCGCTTCTCTTCTTAAGAATGAGATAAAGCTCGCGCATTCGCTCGAGAGTCGGGATGACCGCCTTATATTTTTTCAGGATCGCAGGCTCTGCCGTTTTCTCAAATATAGAGTTTACCTCACTGTAAACGCCACGCACGCGGCTGACGATTATCGACTCCTCAACCTTGCAGGATAAGATCTCGCCGGCGGGAGACATCTTCATTATCGCACTTAAGGCGTATTTTTCCTCGCCCGCGTTAAGCGAGCAGGAGCCGTTTGAAAGCGCCTTCGGAAGCATCGGAACGACCTTGTCGATGAAATAAACGCTAGTTCCCCTCGCCATTACTGCGCGATCAAGGTGCGTGCGCTCCTTAACGTAATGCGACACGTCTGCGATATGAACGCCAAGCTGCCAACATCCGTTACTGAGCTTTTTGAGCGAGACGGCGTCGTCAAGATCCTTGGCGTCTGCACCGTCGATCGTAAATATTATATCCGAGTCTCTTCTGACTCTTCCCTCGTCGGATATCGGGATCATTGAGAAGAATTCCGCCTCGGCAAGCTCCTCGGGAGTGAATTCCGATTTTATTCCGCTCTCGGCGAGTATCGCCTCGTAATTTGCCTCCTTAGAATAGGAGTCACCGAAATTGCGGACGACGGTGCACTCGAGTGGAAATGATCCCCTCTTAAGGAGGCACTCAACCTTATCCCCCACCTCTGCTCCGCAAAGGTCGGATATTACGGGTCTTATCGTGATCTTTGCATCATCTGGCGTGACGACGAAGGTATCAAAGGTTCTCCTTCTGAAGCCGTGGCGCTGAAGCTCAACCGTTCCGACGATGGTTTTTCTGCCGTATTCTACGATTTTCTTAACACGGCCCTCGGTCTTCTCCTCTCCGTACCTCGAATTATAGGTATGGAAAATGATTTCGACGAGGTCACCGTCAATAGCCCCTGCGGTCTTGTCCTCAGGGATAAATATATCTCTTTCGTACTCTCCGTCAAGCGGAGTTACGAATCCGAAGCCGCTTTTCGATGATGAGAACGTGCCGCGGATAGTCATTTCGTCGCGCCCCTCGCGGGTGGTGACTCTGCCGCGCCTTCCTTCATCGACCGCGAGCTTAAGCTTTAAGGAATCAGCGCTTACGCCCGTTTCACGGATGGCACGCAGAAGCTCTGCCTTGGCGCGCTCCTTGCTTTTGCGCTTATGAGTATTTCTTCCAGAAAACCTTGAAAGCGCCTTTTTAGTTCTGTTATTTTTCATTCAGTTTCTCTTTTTAGTTAGTTTTCCCGAGCTTTACAAAAATATAGGGCGTCCATATCGCGCCTAACGGCACGCATAGACGCCCTATGCAATCAATTGCTATTATTTGAAGATGGAGCTGAACTCAGAGAGTGACTTCCAGTCGCCGGGAGCCGCCATTCTGCTGACGTAATCAGGCTGCATAATATAAACAACAATAACAACCAGAGCAAACACAGCCGAAGCAATGAGAGTCCACTTGTAAAGAGACTTTCCGCTCTGCTTTGCTCTATCCTTACCGTAATATGTCTCGGAGCCGCCCGCGATAGTTCCGGAAAGGCCCTCGTCGCTAGTCTTCTGAAGAGTAACGGCAACAACTATAAATAAGGATGACAAAAGAAGCAATGCAAGAAGTATATATTCAAACATCTACTTTTCCTCCGTTTCAAGTTTGATTGCATAATAATGCATCATAAATTATAGAAATATTGTACCATATTATTTCAAAAAAATCAATACCTTTTTTAAAAATATTATTTATAATATTATTTATATTACTGCTTTATTGAGTATTTTTTGTCTGCCTGTTAAAATTTTAAAGTTGTTTTAAAATGAAAAAGAGCACTTATTTGTGCTCTTTATCTAGAAGATTTGAAATATCAAGTGTTAATTACAGTTTAAAACATAAGGGTGTGTTATATAAGCTTCACAGAGTCGCTTATTTGGGTGTTTGAGAGATATGCGTAGTTCTTTAAAAGGTATTCGTTTTCATCTCCGTCGCATTTATAAACGGTTATATACTCAGCCGTATTTAGCGGGTTTAAGTTCTTTTCATCGTTTGCAAGGTATTCTTTATTTGCCAGTTCTTCTTCGCAACCGCGGAATATATACAAAGGAACCTTACGCGCAAGTGTAAGATTATCGACCGCGACGTTAGGCATAGTTGAACGGATTCCGAAATCGTGATTTTTCCATGGCATATATACAATACAAAGCGAATCATCCGTATCGTTTTGCACCCTGCAATTTCGCATAGTTATATTCCCCCTCCACGTCGCTCCATAATCCATTCGGAGATTTATAAGAGCGGCTCCGACAGGGACTATCTCCGTATTTTCAATAAGCATATCACCGCAGCCGATAAGCTGGATACGCGTTATTTTAGAGTTTATAATCTTTCCGTTATATAAGTTTGTGTGGGAGTCATATCTTGAAAGAACCGATCCATCATATATGAAATTCTTGCATCCCGAGCTTCCGCAAACACCCCAATACCAATTATCCTTTACGCTTAGCATTTTCGTAGGATTGCCGTTTTCCCCGAGAACGTATTCGTCGGTAACGTAAAAGTTTGACTGAGTGCAATTTTTAACTATTACCCTGTTTGCGGTATTTGCGGTAATGTCGTAAGAACCGCGAACGGAATAATATCTGCGCGCGGTGAAAATGCAGTTTTCAAAAGTTACGTCGCTCGCATTTTGCGCCATGAAGAATCTGTCGTATCCAGCGCCCTTTTTATCGAGATCTTTCGGATGCGCTTTTACTTCGTTTGTAACGTAGTGCGCAACGTTCATAAACGTTACGTTTGATCTCTGGGCGCAAAATCCGCGGTGTATCGCGTCAACCCTGTATACTCCGTTAACCTTATTTACAAAGCTGCTCGCTTTCGTCGTAAAAATTCCGCCGGTAATAGTGATTGGTTGCTCATCGATCCTAAAAACCTTAACGTCGGTTACTTTGCTATAATCGAACATAACCGTAGTTTCCGGATCTACGTTGCCGTCTTTATCTATAACTACCAACTCCGTTTGCGCGTGACCGATTTTCGGATTATCGTTATATACCGCGCTTCCAAAGCGTTTATATACTCTTTGCTCCTCGTTGATAATAACGAGCATCGCCGGGAAGTTGTATTTCCACTTAATGCGTTCAAGGCTATCTGCAACTATCCCATTCGGGAATATATCGGCAATCTCTTCTTTGCTTAGGAAAAAGGCGTCATATTCGGAAACAACGGAGAAAACGTCAAGGTTGTTGGGATCTAGGTGAGACGTAAGATGAGTGTCATCAATCAAAATTTTAGCATTACCAAAATCAACGTCGGTTTTGATTTTTATCGCGCTATAATTTCCGTTTTTATCGAATAGATCGGTGATAGTATAACTCTTATTTTTTTCGGCGATAACTTTTTTACCAACCGAATTTGCATAGTCGTGCGCCGCTTTTAAAGCAGGATAATCGTTTCCGTTTACCGAAAGATGCATAAAGTCTTCGTAATAAACGGCGTCTTCTCTTTGAACTTTAGATGTATTAGACGCATCTTTCATATACAATACCTCAACTTTAGATTGGCAAGGAAATATCAAATACAAGGCGATCGCCGCCGTCGAAAACCTCGTCGGTGAGCTTAGAGAGCATTTTTATTGACGGAATATTATCCTTCATAATTACCGAGCGAAGATTTAAAAGCCCGATAGAGGACGCAACCTCGGAGAGCGCGCGAATGCTCTCCTCTCCAAGCCCCTTTCCGTGATATTCGGGGAGAAGTCTTATTGCAAATTCGGCGCAGCCCTTTCCATCGAAGGCGTAGAGGACGACCTCTCCCGCAAAGGATTCTTCAACACGGATCGCCATGCTCATTGAAACACCGCGAGCAAATTCCGCCATTGCAGACTCGTAGAAATATGAATCGGTGGGGGATGCTATATCGTCACTGTAATTATATCCCCAGTACTTATTAAGCTCGCTATCCCTTGAAAGGGTGGCGTAAAGGACCGCATCCTCTTCAAAAATCGGCGATAAAGTAACACGCCCACAGGTCAAGGTGGGAATTTCATCAAGCATTTCGCACTCGGTCTTCACCCTTACGGAGAACTCATCCCCGTCGGGATCAATCGCGTCGCAGTCGATATGACGGAATCTGAGCATGATCGGCATATAATCGCGCGGAACACCTGTAAAGGCAAGCGGAATCTCCTCGCGCATCGCGTATTCCGACACGGCATCAACGGCAAGGCTGATATCCGCGTCCGAGCTTAGCTCATACGGAAAAACGAACATATAGCGCCCCATATCGAAAACGCGTATGATAGCGCATTTATTTGACACGGATAAGGCATATTCAATTTCATCGTCGCTATAATCGAGGCTTTCGACTATTTCGTAAAGCTCTCCCGCCTCATCGACCGAAAGGTCGGGGATAAACGGACTCAGCGCCTTTTGCGAATCGGTTTCGGATATGACCTTGAACGAAATCATAGATAACTCCTTATCATTTTCTGCACTTATTTTATCACATCGAATAAGGAAAGTCAAGAAAAAGAAAAAACGGCTTACGCCGTTTTTCTTTTTTATTAATAGTTCTCTTTTCTAAGCTCGAAGAAGCTCTGGGGATGAGCGCATACGGGGCAAACGCCGGGAGCCTTCTTGCCCATTACGAGATGTCCGCAGTTGCGGCACTCCCACATTTCCATCTCTGCCTTCTCAAATACCTGCTGCATTTCAACGTTGGAAAGAAGCTTTCTGTATCTCTCCTCGTGCGCCTTCTCGATAGCTGCTACTGCTCTGAACTGGAATGCAAGAGCCTTGAAGCCCTCTTCCTCTGCTTCCTTAGCGAAGGTGTCGTACATATCGGTCCACTCGTAGTTCTCGCCCTCTGCTGCTGCAAGAAGGTTTGCCGCAGTGTCACCAAGTCCGCCAAGCGCCTTGAACCAAAGCTTTGCGTGCTCCTTTTCGTTATCTGCGGTCTGCTGGAAGATAGCAGCGATCTGCTCGTAGCCTTCCTTCTTAGCAACCGATGCGAAGTAGGTGTACTTGTTTCTTGCCTGAGATTCGCCTGCGAAAGCAGTCATAAGATTCTGTTCTGTTTTAGTTCCCTTGAGTTCCATTTTTAATTTCTCCTTAAGTTGTATGTTTTTGTTTTTTGTTTTTATTTTTATTTTTTGATTTTCGTTTTGATTTTACTCGGTTTAATTAATCACCAGCCGCATATCTGCAATCCTTGCACCGTCCGCGAACCTTAAGCTCATACGATTCTATCTCATCCGATATTGACTCACAAAGAAGATCGCGTATCCCCGGTATATCTATGTCAGACACCCTGCCGCATCCGATGCAGACGAGATGACCGTGAGGAATGAATGAATTATCATACCTGTCCGGACCGCCGTCACCGCTGATGCGCCGTATAATCTGTTCCTCCTCAAGAGCGTGAAGGTTATTATACACGGTAGCGCGTGATATGGTCGGCATTTTCAACTTCGCAAGCTCAAAAAGCTCTTCGGCTGTGTGATGGCATTTATCCGAGCGCAATACCTCAAGTATGATCGCTCTTTGCTTTGTCATCATAACCTCCTTGATCGCACTCATCGTGCTTACGAGTATATTATACACCATCAAAATCGGTTTGTCAATAGGTTTTTTAGAATTATTTTAATTTTTTTAGAATTATTTTAAATTTTCTTTTTGAGTTTAAAATCTGTGTCCGTTTTATCGTACTTTTCTTATTATATAATAAAAACACAAAAATAATACGAGGTGAATTATGAATACCGAGAATATTGAGTCAATTGAAAAAAAGATAGGCGAGGCTGAGAGAAGCTATGAGATCATCACTCACGCGTGGCTCTCTGCAAAAGAGGTGAAAAACAGAATCGAATCACTCCTCATACTCGCCCGAGAATTAAAGAAGCTCGAAAACTGATTTAATTCCTTCATTATTATATTATAATACTATTTAAGCTCAAGCTCGTCGCAGAGCGCAATAATACGCTTCTGCTCGTCGGTCGGCGCGCCCTTTAAGGCTTTTATCTCCGCTTTTGCGTGGAACATTCTTCCACGCAAGACGAATCTGCACCAGCGTTTTACCTGATAGAAAGGATAGAGCACGGGGTATTTTTCAAGTCGGGGATAAATCTTTTTAAGGGATGAGTACGGCATAAAGAGGCGCTTGAAGTAGTATCCGAATCTGCCGCCCTCTCTGTGGCGCTCAATCGCGACGTGATTATCTATCGTTCCGTAGATTGCGGAGCTTAAGAGATAATTTTCAATCTCGCGAGTGAGTTCGGTATGCGGCTCACCCGAGAACCAAACGTCGCTGAGAAGAATCACCGAACGCGCGAATTTTTCAAGCGAGCATTCGGATAAAAAACTAAGAAGCTTATCTTGGTCGTAGCCCATCTTGTTTTTTGCGATCCAGAGGTCGATAAACGGACGTACGCCGCAACCGCCGCCAAGAAAATGCTTTGCCATATGGATTATATGGTATGCAACGAACATATCGTTTTCCATCTCGAAGCAATGCGAGCCCTCGCTTACGGGATGCGAGAGATCCCACGCGCGATCAAGCACCGCGCGGATCGACGGATCGTCGTTTTCAAGAAGATCGTAATGAAGCTCGATATGCGTTTTGCTCGCGGAATAGTATGAAGCGTCGTGCGCGGTTCTTGCATCGAACTTCATTGCAAGGTCGTTCTCCATAACCGCTGACGCGGCTTCAAAATCCTCAGGGCGAACGAGGATATCAATATCACAGCTCGTTCTCTGCTCGGGGCGAGGATAGTATCTCCTTATAACCGAGCCTTTAAGGGGCATAAAGTCAACTCCCGCGGCTTCGAACGCGCGTGATATGCGCTCAAGCTCGTGACGGATCTGCGCATGGCGGAACACCGCCGTCATCTGCTCTTTCAAGAATGCGTTCTTCGCATTTCCCTCGGGAACGAGATTCGCGGACAAAAGCGCGCTCGCTACGATGTGCGTAACGTCCTGCGGCTTTGAGAGCTTGTAGATATCGGAGAGAGTTTCCGCACTTATCCCGCTTGCAATTACGGGATCAAGCTCGGTGCCGCATATCTGCGAGCGAATCAACGATATTAAAATTTCATTCGCGGTCATAAACGCTCTCCTTTCTTAATTTCATGATTTATTGATAAAATTCGTGATACCACTCAGCAAAGCGACGAAGTCCATCGCGAAGAGTAGTTGAGGGCTTAAATCCAAAGTCGCGTTCGAGTGCCGAGGTATCGGCATAGGTTACCGGAACGTCGCCCGCCTGCATAGGAACGAGCTTCTTGTGCGCTTCAAAATCGTAGTCCGCAGGTAAGACACCTGCGCGCACAAGCTCTTCGGACAAAATCTGCACGAAATCGAGAAGATTTTCGGGACTGCTGTTACCGATGTTATATACTCTGTATGGCGGCACGGGCAATCCGTCTTCTCCGTTTTCTTTTTCGGGAGCGCATTGCATTATGCGCTTAACGCCTTCAACAATATCGTCAACGTACGTAAAGTCTCGTTTGCAATTTCCGTAATTAAATATCTCTATCGTCTCTCCCTTAAGAAGCTTGTTCGTAAATCCGAAGTAAGCCATATCGGGTCTTCCCGCGGGGCCGTAAACGGTAAAGAAACGAAGTCCTGTCGAGGGGATGTTATAGAGCTTAGAATATGAGTGAGCCATAAGCTCATTCGATTTTTTAGTCGCCGCATAAAGTGACACGGGGTTATCCACCTTGTCGTCAGTTGAGTACGGCACTTTTTTATTTGTTCCGTAAACCGATGAGCTTGAGGCATACACCAAATGTTCAACGGGATAGCTTCTGCAGGCTTCAAGAATGTTATAGAAGCCTATAATATTTGCTTCGATATAAGCTCCGGGATTGGTGATAGAATATCTTACGCCTGCCTGCGCCGCAAGGTTAACAACGACTTTCGGGCGGTACTTTTCAAAAAGATCATCAATAGCGGCCTTATCAGCGAGATTGCCTTTTATAAAGGTCCATTTTGCACAAGAGGAGGAAGCAAGCTTTTCTATCTCGGAAAGACGATATTCCTTTATTTTAGGATCATAGTAATCATTTACGTTATCATAACCAATAATATGTATATCGCCTACCTCACGGATAAGCTCCATAACAAGATTCGCTCCGACAAAGCCAGCCGCTCCGGTTACGAGCACCGTGCTTCCCTTAAGCTCTACGTTCTGAATCAGCATATTCCCTTGTACTCCTTTTTAACCTGCTCGTAGCTTTCGAGATTGCCTATATCATAGCGTCTGCCGGGCATTTCCATGGCGTATACCTTTACCTCTTTGCAAAGCCATGCAATATAGCTTCCGGGGGCATCCGTGCCACATCCTGCCGCAATCCCCTTTTTAACGAGGTTGGCATCGTTGCGAGTGTAGAAATAGAATGGAGGGCAACACCAATTCGTCGCGGGTGTGGGAGATTTTTCGGTCATATTAAGCACCAAATCATTCTCGTCGATCGTTACGACTCCGCTCTTCAAAAGACGTTTGGTTTCGGGCTCGTAATAACGCATAACGGCGCTTGCGCCCTTTTCCTTTGCGTACTTTATGAATTTAGTCAAGCTAAAATCAAGAACGTTGTCGCCTGCTATAACGAGCATCTCGTCGTCAAGCGAAAGCTTTTCGATTGCGAACTGCACGTCGCAAACCGCGCCAAGCCTCGTTTCATTAGTGCTCGTGCCGTCGTCAACGACGGTGATCTTCTGCGATTTCGTCTTAGCCCAAGCGTAAAAATGCTCTGCAAACTTGTGGTTTGAAATAACCACGTATTCATCGATGAGCCCAAGCGTGTCGATATCGTCAACAAGCCAGTCAAGGATCGTCTTTCCGTTTACGTCAAGCAAGGGCTTGGGGAAATTTTCGGTCAAGGGATAAAGTCGCGTCGCATATCCCGCCGCAAGGATCAAGCACTTCATATAAATCTCCATTCTGTTTCCGGCGTGTCTTCACGTCGGATTTTTATTAAATAAGCTCTACGCCGTTTGCGCTTTCGCATACGTGCGCAGAAAATTTTCCTTCAAGATTCGGGAACTTTTTGAGATATTCCCGTGTTATGCGCTCAAAGATTTGCTCCTCGTATGCAGGATCGTAAAGCGCCATACAGCACCCCTTAAATCCTGCGCCGGAGAATCGGCCGCCGTAAACACCGTCGCTCGAACGCATCAGATCATATAAGGTGATAAGCTCAGGTGAGCCTGTTTCCCAGTTGATGATCGAGGATTTTCCGCTTTCGAACGAAAGTTTTCCGTATTCTTCAATATCACCGCGCCTCCAAGCCTCAGCACCCATTTCAACTCGCTTAAATTCGGAGAACCAATGCTCTGCCCTTCTTGCGAACTGTTCGGGAAGTCTCGAACGGTAGGAGAGAAAGGCTTCATACGGAACGTAGCGCAAATTAGCCTCTTTAAACTTTCCGTATTCGATTCCGGCATACGCCATAAGCGCGTAAGCGGCGCTTCTGCACTCGTCAACGCGCATATTGAATTTTGAACCGGCAAGCGTGCGCTCAATTCCGGAGAAGAAGATCGCAATCTTGTACGGCTTCATAGAATCCGGAGTCTTTATCAGCTCGTAGCTGTCATCCATCGTGTCAAGGTAAAGAAGGTGATTCTTTTTGGAATAGACCTCGCAGGACTGATCAAGCTTTCCGCAGGAAACGCCTACGTATTTATTTTCTGCTTCAAGTGCCGTCTGAACCATTTCGCTCTCGGCGAGTGTGATTCTGTTGACACGACAGAGCGCAGAAAGGAAAGCTATAATTACAGCCGCGGAGGATGAAAGGCCGCCTATCGGAAGGCTTCCCTCAACTACGCCCGATATTCCGTAGCGAAGCGGGAAGCGATCAGAAAGCGCGCGAGTCGCGCCGCGCAGATAATCTGCCCAGTCACCCTGCTTTGCCTCAGGCACGGAGTTAACGTGCCACTGTGCACGCTTATCGAATTGCGCGCTCGAAAGCTCAACTACTCCGTTTTGCTTTTCGCCGTATGCAATGCGAACGCCCGCATTTATCGCCATACCCGTAATCTTTCCAAGCTGATGGTCGCTATGTGCGCCTATCGGGCATATACGGTACGGGCAAAATGCAACGCCGTCGGGTTGCTTATGATACGTGCTTTCGTATAAGATCTCAGAAGCGTTCATAAGAAATCAATACTTTCTCCAAACCATTTTGTTAACCACGCCGGTGTAGCTCTGAATAAGCTTTACGACCTTGGTGGATACGTTTTCTTCGATATAATCGGGCACGGGTATGCCGTAATCGCCGTTTTCATTCATTGCAACCGCAGTTTCAACCGCCTGTGCAAGACCGTCGCCGTCGATACCCGCAAGCACGAAGCACGCTTTGTCAAGCGCCTCGGGGCGCTCGGTGGATGTTCTGATACAAACGGCGGGGAACGGATTGCCGATAGAGGTGTAGAAGCTCGATTCCTCGGGAAGAGTTCCGCTATCCGATATAACCGCAAACGCGTTCATTTGTAAACAGTTGTAGTCATGGAAGCCGAGAGGCTCGTGACGGATAACGCGGCTGTCAAGCTTGAAGCCGCTCTTTTCGAGTCTGTTTCTGCTACGGGGGTGACAGGAATAGAGAATCGGCATATCGTACTTTTCAGCGATTGCGTTGATCGCGTTGAAGAGCGAATTGAAGTTTTTCTCGGTATCGATATTCTCTTCTCTGTGAGCGGAGAGGAGAATATATTTTTTCTTTTCAAGTCCGAGGCGGGAAAGAATATCGCTCGCCTTGATGTCGTCAAGGTTCGCTCTCAGCACCTCTGCCATAGGCGAGCCGGTAACGTATACGCGCTCCTTGGGGAGTCCGCATTCGTGAAGATACTTTCTCGCGTGCTCGGAGTATGCGAGGTTAACGTCGGAGATTATGTCAACTATTCTTCTGTTGGTCTCTTCGGGGAGGCACTCATCCTTGCATCTGTTGCCCGCTTCCATATGGAAGATCGGTATGTGAAGTCTCTTTGCCGAGATAGCGGAAAGGCAGGAATTTGTGTCGCCGAGAATGAGAAGTGCATCCGGCTTGATAGCGTTCATAAGCTTGTACGAGCAATTGATTATGTTTCCAACCGTAGCGCCGAGATCGTCACCGACGGCGTCCATATAAACCTCGGGATTATCAAGCTTCAAGTCCTTGAAGAAAACTCCGTTAAGGTTATAATCGTAGTTCTGACCGGTGTGAGCGAGGACCGTGTCAAAATATTGACGGCACTTGTTTATGACCGCCGCAAGTCTGATGATCTCGGGGCGCGTGCCAACGATGATCAAAAGCTTAAGTCTTCCGTCGTTTTTAAAGCTGACGTCGCTGTAATCGAGTTTAATGTTCATTTCCATTTTTTATTCCACCACTTCAAAAAACGTATCGGGTCGGGAGGGATCAAAGCATTCGTTCGCCCACATAAGCGTAACGAGATCCTCCGTATCCGAGAGATTTATTATATTGTGAGTATATCCGGGGAGCATATGTATCGCCTCGATCTTCTCCCCCGAGACCTCGAAGTTAAGCACCTCGTCGCTTCCGATCTTGCGCTGCTGAATCAGTCCCTTTCCTGCCACGACGATAAAGAATTCCCACTTGGTGTTGTGCCAGTGCTGACCCTTAGTAATTCCGGGCTTTGAGATATTCACGCTGAATTGACCGCACTTCTCGGTTTTAAGAAGCTCGGTGAAGCTTCCGCGCGCATCGATATTCATCTTTAACGGGAACGCCGCCTTCTCCTTAGGAAGATATGAAAGATATGTGCTGTAAAGCTTCTTCGCAAAGCTTCCCGCAGGGATCTCCGGCATAATCAAGGTTTCGGATTGAGCGCGGAAAGCAGACAGAAGCTCTACTATCTCGCCGAGCGTTACCTTGTGCGTGATCGGAGCGGCGCAGAATTTGCCGCCGTCGCAAAGAACCGTATCGATTCCGTCGAACTCGCAACGATGCTCCATGCCGCAAAGCGCATCCAACATCTCATATACGAGGTCGTCGATATAAAGAAGCTCAAGCTTCACTGCAGGATCGTTGACCGTTATCGGAAGATCGTTTGCAATATTATTGCAGAATGTCGCGACCGCGCTGTTGTAGTTGGGTCTGCACCACTTGCCGAAAAGGTTCGGGAAGCGGTAAACAAGCACCTTCGCGCCGGTTTCCTTCGCGTACTCAAAGGCGAGATTCTCCCCCGCCCTCTTGCTTCTTCCGTAGTCACTGTCATACCTGCCGATGCAGGTCGCCTGAATCGAAGAAGAGATCATAACCGGACAGGTGTTATTATTTGCCTTAAGCGTCTCAAAGAGCTTAGATGCAAAGCCGAAATTGCCCTGCATAAACTCCTCCGGATTCTGCGGACGGTTAACGCCCGCAAGATTAAATACGAAATCGCACTCGCGGCAAGCCTCGTTTAAAAGCTCCTCCGACGAGTCAATATCGTAAGCGTATATTTTTTCGATATAAATCGCGGGGCGAGTCTTGTCCTTGCCGTCGCGAATATTTTCAAGCGCGCAAACGAGATTCTTTCCGACGAATCCCTTCGCGCCCGTAACAAGTATTTTCATATTACTTGTCCGCCTTTGCAAGCTCTTCCTGAATGTAAGCGAGAGAAGCGATCTTTGCCTTGGTTTCTTCAAGGTTAAGGCGTCTCGTATTGTTTGAGTTGAATTCGGTAAGGGTGTTTCTCTCTGCATCACCCTTGTTGAAATACTTGTCGTAGTTAAGACCGCGCTTGTCGCAAGGAACTCTGTAGAAGTTGCCCATATCGACCGCGTGCGCGCATTCCTCGTTGGTAAGAAGAGTTTCGTACATCTTCTCGCCGTGACGGATTCCGATAACCTTTATCTTATCCTTGTCGCCGCCAAACAGCTCGCAAACAGCCTCTGCCTGAGTCTGAATAGTACAAGCAGGCGCTTTCTGTACGAGGATATCTCCGCTCGTTCCATGCTCGAAAGCAAAGAGAACAAGGTCAACCGCCTCGTCAAGCGACATTATGAAACGAGTCATAGAACCGTCGGTTATGGTTATGGGGTTGCCCGCTCTGATCTGATCGATCCAAAGAGGAATAACCGATCCGCGAGAGCACATAACGTTTCCGTAACGGGTGCAGCAGATCTTCGTTTTTTCGGGAGAAACGGTACGCGACTTTGCAACGATAACCTTCTCCATCATCGCCTTGGAAG
>JAZLEH010000125.1:0-5777 GCA_045615165.1 Eubacteriales bacterium
AAAAATGCCAACAAGCTCCGCATCCGTGTGATATTTCGTGGCGCACTCGACACCTCTGCCAAGATTGCCGTATCCGTAAATTGCTATTTTCATTTTAACTCCAATTACACCTTATGCGTGTCAATTTATCGACATCGCGGCGTCCTTTTTCGGTTCTGCGACGAGGCTTTTCATATCGTAAAGTCCCGAGTCCATATTAACGAGAAACGCCGCCGCGGCGATCGCGCCCTCGGCAAACAGCGCTCTGCTGTGTGCCTCGTGCTTCAATGTTATAGTCTGATTTTGAGTTCCGATAATGACCTCGTGCTCACCGACGATATTTCCCATCCTTATCGCGTGGATTCCGATCTCCTCGGGAGTGCGCTTGCCCTGTCCCGACCTTCCGAGATTGGTATACGCCTCGGGGCGGACCTCGCAAAGTGCGTTCGCTATCATAAGCGCAGTTCCGCTCGGTGCATCTATCTTTCTGTCGTGGTGCTTTTCGATTATTTCAATTTCCGCATCGGGCATCGCAAGCGCCGCCTTTTTTGCAAGCTCAACGAGAAGCGCGACTCCGAGCGACATATTCGCGGAAAAGAACACGGGAATATGCTTTGATGCGCCTTTGATCGCTTCAAGCTCCTCGGGGGTATGACCTGTTGTTGCAACGACGGTCGGTATCTCATTCCTTACGGCAAAGTCAAGAAGCGCGGGAGCACAGCTATGATGCGAGAAGTCGATTATGCAGTCAACGCCGCCGATGTTTTCGATCTCGGCAAAGCTTTTAGCAGACACGGGTGCTTCGCATCCGGTGACCGCGGGGTCAACTCCGACTGCAAGCAGAGCTCCGCGATAGCCTGCTTCGCAAAGCTTTGCTACCTCGCGCCCCATGTGACCGCAGATTCCGTTAAGTAAAATATTCATAAGAACTCCGTTATATAAGATTCTGTTCCTTCATAAGAGAAAGAAGCTTTTCTTCATTCGCCTTTTCCATAGGCGTTAAGGGCAGGCGAAGATAATTTTCACAATATCCCATAGCGCTGACCGCCGCTTTAACGGGAATGGGGTTAACCTCGCAGAATAGTGCGTTAACGAGTGGGAGAAGATCGAGCTGAAGCTTTCTTGCCTCGCTTACCTTACCGTCAAGGAAGAGCTTGCACATATCGCTCGTTGCCTTCGGCATAATGTTTGAGAGAACCGATATTACTCCGATACCGCCAAGTGAAAGTATCGGGATGATCTGATCGTCGTTACCCGAATAGATGTCGATCTTATCACCGCAAAGATGCGCTACCTCGGCAATCTGAGAAATATTGCCCGACGCCTCCTTGATCGCAACGATATTGGGATGCTCGGCAAGCTCTGCAACGCTCGCAGGGGTGAGGTTGCATCCCGTGCGGCTGGGTACGTTATAAAGAATGCAGGGCTTGGTTGAGATATCGGCAACAGCCTTGAACGACTCGATCATTCCCTTCTGGGTCGCTTTATTATAATATGGGGTAACGAGAAGCATTGCATCTGCTCCGACCTCGCACGCGTATTTTGTAAGGCTTATAGCGTATGCGGTATCGTTTGAGCCCGTGCCTGCGATAACGGGAACTCTGCCCGCTACCTTTTCTACGCAATACTTGATTGCTGCCTTATGCTCTTCGTCCGTAAGGGTTGAGCCCTCTCCGGTAGTTCCTACGGCTACGATCGCATCGATACCCTCGGAGATCTGCCATTCAATAAGTCTTCCGAACTGATCGTAATCTATTCCGTCCTTTGTAAGAGGGGTAACTATTGCGGTTGCCGCTCCTGTGAATACTGTGTTTTTCATTTTGCACCTCTGTAAATTATTTTTTAAAAACAAAAGAGACAGCCACACAAAAAGCCATCTCCCACAAAGCGCACAAAAATCGTCTTTAGTTGATGATAGCTCTCCGCATTACACGACAACAGGGCGGATATTCTCCGAACTGCCAGCTAAGCGCTTGCCACACGCTCACTTCGGCACTCACGCCTTTCCCGTACGGCTTTGGCAGCCGAACTTGGTACGGTACTCTTCGCAAAGTGCGCCTCTATCTTTTGTATTCTTATTGTATCACAACGAAAAAGTGTTGTCAATACCTTTTTAAAATTAAGTTTTGAAAGGCGGCATCGGGTTAAGACACCGCCTTTATTCGTTGAGTATTAAAGATTCTTAAGGGTTTCCATTACATAGTTACCGAAGTCCTCGCAGGTAGCGCCTCCGGGTCTTCCCGTAATGGTGAGCTTCTTTTCCTCAAACGAGCAGATGTCGAGCGCTCTTTCAAGCTTATCGGCTCTGTCCTGATGTCCTATATGAGAAAGAAGCATTACTGCCGCGCGAAGCATCGAGCAGGGGTCGGCGTATATAGCTCTTCCCTCTCTTACCATTCTCGGAGCTGAGCCGTGAATAGCCTCGAACATCGCGTATTTCTTACCTATATTTGCGCATCCGGCAGTTCCTACACCGCCCTGGAATTCAGCCGCCTCGTCCGAAATTATATCGCCGTAAAGGTTAGGAAGAAGCATTACCTGGAAGTCGCGGCGGCGCTTCTGGTCAACGAGCTTTGCGGTCATAATATCTGCATACCACTCGTCGGTAGTGATCTCGGGATAAAGCTGTGCAACCTTATGGCAATCCTCAAGGAAGTTACCGTCGGTCGTTTTGATTACGTTTGCCTTAGTTACAAGGGAAACTCTCGTTCTTCCGTTCTTTCTCGCATAATCGTAAGCAAGCCTTGCGATTCTGTCAGAGCCCTGCTTTGTGGTTATTGTGAAGTCAACGGCGAGGTCGTCGGTAACGTTGAAGCCCGACGAGCCAACTGCATAGCCGCCCTCGGTATTCTCACGGAATATCGTCCAGTTGATTCCCTCCTCGGGAACTTTAACGGGGCGGATATTTGCAAAGAGGTCGAGCGCCTTTCTCATAGCGACGTTCGCCGATTCTATATTCGGCATACCGTCACCCTTTTGAGGTGTGGTAGTAGGTCCTTTGAGGATTATGTCACACGCCTTAAGCTGCGCCATAACGTCGTCGGGAATAGCCTTGCCTGCCGCAATTCTGTTTTCAATGGTAAGACCGTCGATCGTTATAAATTCAACCTTGCCCGACTTAACGAGATCGTCAAGCATAAATTCAAGAACGCGTCTTGCCTCCTTAGTAATGGTCGGGCCGATTCCGTCGCCGCCGCAAACACCGATCTTGATGGTTTCGATTGCGGAATAGTCGGTAAAGTCGCCCTGAGATTTCATATTTTCAACTCGTACGAGCTGATCTTCAAGTATTTTTCTGAACTTGGCACAAGCCTCGTCAAGATTCTTTTCGTAATTATTCATATAACCCCTCTTAAATCAACTGGGTAGGAGTTGCAAAGCGGCGATAAGCCATAAATCCTGAGTACCCCTTGGAAAGTCTTTCCTCGGCAAGCTCCTCGATAACAGAGATCTCACCATTAAGATAAGAGTTAAGGAGTATTATCGCGGTCTCGCATCTTGCAACAACACCTGCGTATTTTATATCAATTGAGGCAAAGCTCGACGATTTATTATCTCTGAGCCATACCTTTCTGTGCATCGCGTGCGTCTTCTTCGTAGCCTCGATGAGAGCGGGAAGAAGCTCGTCTGCGATATTTTTAAGCGTAGCCTTATCTCCTGCTTGATATGCGGGATGAAGCTTTTCGGCGATATCGGTCTTTATAGCGAGATATTCAAATACAAGCCTTGCGTACTCGTAAAGGTAATCCCACTTGCCGCCGTTATACGCCGCGTATTTCTTGGCAACCGCCTTGTAATGAGCGCTCATAGGACGTCTTACGAGAGCCTCGTCGTAAAGGCCGGAGAGAATATCCTGCCAGAAGAGCACCTGACCGAAGAATCTCTTGCTGTAATTGTAGCCTCCCTCGAACTCCTCTTTATCATCGAAGTAGTTGTGGTAAAGGCTCATATCCCAGAATGCATCGAAATTGCCACCCGTGGTCGCCTCGAATCTCTCGCGCAGCTTATTCATATCCGCGTCCTTATCGTAGCAAAGCTCTGCGGTGAAGGAAAGAGGAAGGAGGTTTGAGAACCAGTCGCTGTCACCCTTCGACCAGATCGTGGTCATAGCCTCACGAACATTGTTCTTGCGGCATGCTTCAAGGGAGAATTTAGCGGTCTCGTAAGCGTAATTGCACTCGGGAAAATGTCCCGCCCAGCACCAAGTACCTGCGGCAAATATGGTCTTGCGTCCAAGCTCCTGATGCTTTCTGAGCATTGCGTCGTCGCACTTGGGCTCTTCGCCGTAGTGCCAGAATACAAGCTCAACGTTCTTCGGAATTCTCTTCTTCGTCGATTCGGGAATCACGACGTTAACGTCGTAATACCATTTTCTTTCGGAGTTGTTTCTGAAATACATATCGCTCCACATCATAGGAGTGAGTCCATATTTATCGGTGATCTTGCAAAGCTCCTCCATAAACTCGTCGAAGATAATATTCTTATCAACGAGTCCGTGCTTTTCAAGGAATTTACCCGTTCCCATCGAATGAGCCTCGTCCATACCGATATGGATTCTCTTCGAACGGAGAGCTGAGGCAGAGGTTGCAATAAGCTCTTCAAGGAACTCGAAGGTCTTCGGCTCTCTTGCAAGAAGCACGCTGCTCGTGTCCTTGATCGGAGCAGCCTCAGGCCATACGAGATACTTTTCCATATGACCGTAGCATTCAAGGCAGGGAATCATCTCAATACCGTATTCGAACGCGTAATCGTCCATTTCGCGGATCTCTTCAACGGTATATCTACCTCTCATATAGCCGAAGTATTTGTAGTTTTCAAGCTTGATAGTGTCCTCGGTATAGAGCATCGCCATATTATAGCCCATAACCGCAAGATAATCAAGGAATTTCTTCATACCCTCAACGGTGATGATATGATAGTTTGAGGTATCCATCATAACGCCGGTCATGGTAAAGAAGCTGTCCTCGCTTATATCGAATGAATCCAACTTCTTCGCGTTTTCAACGAGAATACCGATCTCACGGAAGAAGTGATTCTTTTCTTTGTAGTATATAGTTGCCTTTCCGTTCTTAAGAGAGACTCCGACGCGCTCGCCCTTTACGGCGGTAACCTCGATGCCTCCTCCGATCTCAAATCCGAGAATATCGGAGAGCCTTTCTGCGGGAGCGATAAGCTCCTTTTCTACTTTAAAATTGAGTTTCATAGCCTTACCTCACAAAATATTGATACTATCATTTTACAACATAAGGGGATCAAAAATCCTCTGTTTATTTGACCTATTTAATTGTGAATCTTAAATATTTTGATAATCAATTCATTTGCTTGGTATAGTTGAGAGTGCCTCCTGCGAGAAGGATTTCACGCTGACGAGAGGTGAAATTGAGCTTAAGCTCAACGCGCACACCCGTCGTGCGGTCGACGAGGTATGCAGAGTCGCTTCCCTTTATCGCCTCGCGGAATCCCTCGATCACGATATCGTCGCCCTCGTTTATCTTATCGTAATCATCCTCGCTTGCAAGAGTCATGGGAACGATTCCGAAATTGATAAGGTTTGCAATATGTATTCTCGCAAAGCTCTTTGCTACGACTGCCTTAATTCCGAGATAGAGAGGAACTAAAGAAGTCGGATCGTAGCCATGTCGTTCTGTGAGCCAAGGAGTTGAAAGGCAGAGTTGTCTTCCTAAGACCGCTTGGCCTCCGACTTGGGACGATTCCGAAATTGATAAGGTTTGCAATATGTATTCTCGCAAAGCTCTTTGCTACGACTGCCTTAATTCCGAGATAGAGAGGAACTAAAG
>JAZLEH010000126.1:0-4354 GCA_045615165.1 Eubacteriales bacterium
TAAAACGTTTATCAGGGTTGCATTTCCTCCGACGGCGAGCGCCCGAAAAACGCGACGTAATTTCTGTAAAAGGTAGTATAATCCTCAAATCCCGATGCAATGGCGGTTTCGGTGGGGCTCATTCCTTTTTTTAAGCGGGTCTGTGCGTACAGAAGCCGCTTTTCGTTTATGTATTTTTTCGGACTCTTTAAAAGCTCCTTTTTAAAAAGGCGGAAAAGATAGCTCTCGGTGACGAAGACTGCCTGCGCGACCTCGGATATGCTCCGTATTTCGAAGAGATGTTCGCCGATGTAGGTGAGCGCCTCGGAGAGAAGGGGGTTAATTACCGACGAGGTGTCGGTCGACTCTGCCTTGATAAGCGAGAGATTATAAACGATCTCCTGAATAAGAAGCCGCGCAAGGTTTGCAAACGAGCGCTCGTCAAAGCTCTCGCAATAGTGATCGAGCTTTGCAAAAATATCGCCGATTATTCCTCCCGTGCCGATGGTTACGACGTCGATTCCGTCGGGAAGCGGAGACATATCGATTCCGAGACGCTTGTGGTCGAAGAGGATATTGTGCCGCTCGTAGTCGACCGAGGAGTCCATCTGTATGAAATGATATTTTGAGGGGCGGGTGATTATCAGGTCGCCCGGCCTTATTTTGTATTTTTTATCCTCTATTACGTGGGTCGCATCCCCCGAGAGAACGTAGAGTATTTCATATTGGTTATGTGAGTGACCCGAGAATAATTCCACCGAGGGGGATACCCTCTTGAAGTGGTTGTATTTTATAAGGTCGGGAATCGCCATTCCGACGCCGTTTTGTGCCATAGTTACATACGCCTTTGTTAGTTTTTAATATATTTTAACATATTAGTTCAGTTTTTGCAATACCTCTGTGCATTTTTTGATATTTACTATGCAAAAAATATATTATATAATGGGGATAGTAAACAAAAAAACAAGGAGACTCGCTATGAAAAAACTGAACATCGCGATCATCGGACAGGGCAGAAGCGGAAGAAATATCCACGGTAAGCACCTCTTGTCCGAAGCAAACAAGTATTACAACGTTAAGTACGTCGTTGACGCGGACGAATTCCGCCGTCAGGCAGCTGAGAGAGACTTCGTAGGATGCAAGACCTTTGCAACCTATCAGGAGCTTTTCGGGATCAAGGACATTGACCTCGTAGTTAACTCCACCTTCTCCCAGATGCACTATCCCGTAACTCTTGACCTTCTTGAGCACGGCTTCAACGTTCTCGTTGAGAAGCCCTTCGGAAGAACCAAGTACGAGTGTGAGCATCTTATCAAGACAGCTAAGGAAAAGGGTGTTACCCTTGCGGTATTCCAGCAGTCCTTCTACGCTCCCTACTACGTATTCGTTAAGAAGCTCATCGAAGAGGGAAGATTCGGCGACGTTAAGGAGATCAGCATTCGCTTTAACGGATTTGCAAGACGCTGGGACTGGCAGACTCTTCAGAAGAATTGTGCAGGCGGACTTTACAACACCGGACCTCACCCCGTAGGATTCGCTCTTGGATTCCTTGATTTCGATAAGGACGCTCGCGTTGCTTATTCCAAGCTCGACAGAGGACTTACCAGCGGTGACGGTGACGACTTTGCAAAGCTCATTCTCGTTGCTCCCGGCAAGCCCGTTATTGACGTAGAGGTTTCCTCTATGGACGCTTACTCTCCCTTCAACATCAAGGTTCAGGGTAGCCGCGGATGCCTTACCTGCACTCCCTCCAAGTATCAGATGACCTATATCGTTGACGGTGAGAACCCCGAAAGACCCGTTATCGAAGGATTCCTTAAGGATGCAGAAGGAAAGCCCGTATACTGTAGCGAAAAGCTTGAAAAGCACGTTGAAGAGGGTGATTTCGGCGGAACTGCGTTCGACGTTGGAACTGCAACTCTCTACGAACAGCTTTACTACAAGCTCACCGAGGGCAGACCCATGGACGTTACTCCCGAGATGGCTTCCGAAGTAATCAGAGTTATTGCTACCGCACACGCGGAGAATCCTCTCGACGTTAAATTCTAATCAAGAAAGGAATGTAACAATGAAAAGAATTGCTATTCTTGGTTGCGAAAATTCGCACGCAAATAACTTCCTTAAGGCAATTAAGGAAAACGAGGCTTACTCGGATTACGAGGTTGTCGGAATCTATTCCGATGAGGCAGAGCCCTGCGAAAAGCTTAAGAATGATTTCGGCGTTCCCGTATTGAATTCTTACGACGAGGCAGTAGGAAAGGTTGACGGCGTTATTATCACCGCTCGTCACGGCGCAAACCATTATAAGTATGCGAAGCCTTATATAGCTTCTAAGATTCCTATGTTTATCGATAAGCCCATCACCGTTGACTGTGACGAGGCTATTGAGTTTATGCGCGTTCTTCGCGACGCGGGAATCAAGATCTCCGGCGGTTCTTCTCTCAGCCAGGCTGACGAGATAATCGCTCTTCGCGAGGAGGTTCTCACCGAAAAGGACGGTAAGACCATCGGCGGTATCGTTCGCGCTCCCCTTTCTTCCGAGAGCCCTTACGGCGGCTTCTGGTTCTATGCTCAGCACCTTGTTGAAATGGTATGCTCCGTGTTCGGAAGATACCCCAACAGCGTAAAGGCATTCTCCGTTGCAGATCAGAAGACCGTAGTTTTCAGATACGATTCCTACGATATCACCGGCGTTTATACCGAGCATAGCTACAAGTACTATGCCGCAAGATTCTCCGAGAAGGCAAGCTCCGGCGGCGAGGTTGCAAACTCTCCCAACTGGTTCAGACGCGAGTTCGCTGATTTCGATAATATTATGACCGGCGGCGAGCAGCCCCTCTCCTACGAGGACTTCATCTCTCCCGTATTCGTTATCCGTGCGATCGAAAAGTCGCTTGAATCGGGCGAAGAGGTTGCAGTTGAGCGCTTCGAGATTTAAGGAAGGTAACGCTATATGAGTAGACCTATCTTATCTGCCTTCGCAGATGAATATAAGAAGGATTTCGACGGTCAGCTTGAAGGTCTTAACAGCTTCGGAATCAACTATATGGAGCTTCGCTTCGTGGGCGGCACGAACGTTGCAATGCTTACTCCCGACGAGGTAAAGGAAGTAAAGAAGAAGCTCGCGGACAAGAATATCCGCGTAAGCGCTATTGGCTCTCCACTTGGAAAGATAAACGTAAGCGACGATATGGATGCCGAAATGAACAAGGCAGAGCGCGTGTTTGAAACCGCAAACGAGCTTGGTACGAAGAATATCAGAATGTTCTCGTTCTATCTTGACGAAAAGCTCAGCGCAGACGAAAACCGCTCCATCGTGTTCTCATCTCTTGAAAGAATGGTTAAGCTTGCCGCAAAGCACGGCGTGACCCTCTGCCACGAGAATGAGGCTAAGATCTACGGTGAAAGCCCTGAGGCGTGTCGCGAAATACTCGACTACTTCGGCGGCGAGCTTAAGTGCGTTTTTGATATGGGTAACTTCGTGCTTGATTCCTACAAGCCCTTCCCCGACGCATACGAGCTTCTTCGCGAATATATCGAATACTTCCACATAAAGGATTCGCTTTCTGCGGGCGCAATCGTTCCTCCCGGATGCGGCGAGGCAAAGATCGCAGAGCTCCTTAAGGCGCACGGCGAGTATTCGAAGAAAGATTTCTTCATCACTCTTGAGCCTCATCTTCAGACCTTCTCGGGCCTTAACGCTCTCGTAGGAAAGGGATTTGAAAACCCCTACAAGTACGAGACTCCCGAGCTTGCGTTTACCGATGCGGTAAACAAGATAAAAGCAATCATTGCTTAATCGGGCTATCGCCTTTGGGCATAACCGAAAACGAAATGGTGGGGTATGGATTAATTCCGTGCCTCACTTTTGCTTTATAAAAAATTTATTATATAAGGTTGAAAACCTGCGGTTTTCTCCATTTTATCGTATTTCGTTTTCTATCGCCGTTTCCTTCCTCTCGTCGTATGATATACGCCTTCGGGTCGGAAGCGGCGATTTCTGCTCCGAATTCGTACGCCCGGGCTATCGCCTTTGGGCATAACCGAAAACGAAATGGTGAGGTATTGAGTTTTACTCTGTACCTCACTTTTGCTTTATAAAAAATTTATTATATAAGGTTGAAAACCTGCGGTTTTCTGCATTTTATCGTATTTCGTTTTCTATCGTCGTTTTCTCCCTCTCGACATATGATATACGCCTTCGGGTCGAAAGCGGCGATTTCTGCTCCGAATTCGTACGCCCGGGCTATCGCCTTTGGGCATAACCGAAAACGAAATGGTGAGGTATTGAGTTTTACTCTGTACCTCACTTTTGCTTTGTAAAAATTTATTATATAAGGTTGAAAACCTGCGGTTTTCTGCATTTTATCGTATT
>JAZLEH010000127.1:0-12447 GCA_045615165.1 Eubacteriales bacterium
CAGTCGTACGCCTTTTTGTTTTTCAAAACTTTGTATATCGAGCGATATGATTCAAGGCGACTTTCCGCAATCTTACCCTCGGAGACTGCCGCCATAACGGCGCACTCATCCCTGCCCTCACCTACGTGGGCACAATCTGCGTAACGGCACTTGCCCTTGTATGCGCGAAATTCACGGAAGGTATATTCAAGCTCTTCAAGTGAAAAGAAGTCGAATCTTGCAAAATCTATAAGCGAAAAACCGGGTGTGTCCGCGAGGAAGCCCGTATCCTCACCGTCGGATATGTCGAATATTTCAACGTGGCGTGTGGTATGTCTTCCGCGCTCGATCTTCTTTGAAATTTCGGCGGTTGCGAGGGTGAGATTCGGGAAAAGAGCATTCATAAGAGTTGATTTTCCAACGCCCGATGCACCTGCGAATGCGGCGGTTTTTCCGTCCTTAAGCTCGCGCTTCACGTATTCCTTAAGCTCATCGATTCCGTGACCCGAGACCGACGAGGTTATGTATGCCTCAATACCCGAAAGCTTATAGATAGAGTAATATTCTTCCGCGAGGTCGGAATCAAGATCGGATTTAGTTATGAGGACTATCGGAGTTATTCCGTTATGCTCTGCAATCGCGATAAGCTTATCCACCGTTTCAATAACGGGTGCGGGTTTCTTCGCGGCAAAGGCAATGAAAATATAATCGAGATTTGACACGGGAGGGCGGATTAGCGAATTTTTACGCTCGCTGAGCGCACTTATCACTATTCCGTCGGGAGTGGATTCATCAACGCTTACAGTAACGTTATCACCGATAAGAAGCTTTTCCTCATCCCTATGGAGCGCGCCCTTTGCGCGACAGGAGAGACGGCTTATCACACCGCCGTCGTTTATTCTGACCTCGTAAAGTCCACCGAGGCCCTTGACTATTTTTCCTTGTTTTTCGGTTGCCAAGCGTATTCCCCTTTATTCCTGATTTTTTGCCGCGTTTCTGCGAAGCTGACCGCAGGCGGCGTTTACGTCTGAGCCAAGACGGCGTCTTACCGTTGCGACAATTCCGTTCTTTTCAAGAAGGGCGGCGAATGCGTTTGCCGACTCGACGCTTCCCTCTTTAAATCCGCTCTCTTTAACTTCATTGACTCTTATTAAGTTAACGTGGATGGGCGCACCCGTGCCGCGAAATGCGGTTTTAAGCAGGGTTGAAAGCTCGTTTGCATCTGCGGGGGTATCGTTCTTTCCCGATATCAGCGTATACTCAAACGAGATGCGCCTGCCCGTTTTCTTATAATAATCAACGCAAGCGGAGAGTAGGTCGCTTATTTTCCATTTATTATTAATCGGCATTATAGCCGAGCGCTTCTCATCGTTTGAAGCGTGAAGAGATATCGAGAGGGTTATCGGGAGATCAACCTCTGCAAGATCATAAATTTTAGGCACGATTCCGCAGGTAGAGAGCGATATATGGCGATATCCGATATTAAGACCGCCCTCGTGGTTAACGAGCCTTAAAAACTTAATAACGTTATCAAAGTTATCAAGCGGCTCGCCTATACCCATCATAACGATATTAGAAACTCTCTCACCCGAATCGAGCTGAGCGGCTATAACCTGTCCGACGAGCTCCGAGGGGAGAAGGTCACGCACCTTGCCGCCGATAGTCGAGGCACAGAATTTGCAACCCATAAGGCAACCGACCTGACTCGATATGCAAAGCGTGTTACCGTGCTTATACTTCATTAAAACGCTCTCTATACAAGCGCCGTCGTGAAGCTTAAAAAGATATTTCACCGTGCCGTCGATCTTTGATACGAGCTTTAATTCGACCTTTGGCAAGGTATCTATTGACATTTCCGAAAGCTTCTCACGCAGGGGCTTTGATAGAGTCGTAACGTTTGCTACGCTCTCGCCGCGCTGAAGCGAGGGGAAGAGCTGTTTTGCGCGGAATTTTTGCTCTCCGATAGAAACGAAGAAGTCGCAAAGCTCGCTTTCGGTCATTGAATACAGATCTATTTTATTGTTCATCAATCAAATTTCTCTTTCAATAAGGCTTAAGAAAAAGCCGTCTGTTTTATGGTCACACGGAATAAAAGTAAACGAGCCGTTTTTGCTGTCAAATTCGCCTATATTAAAATCGACGATACGGTATCCGGGATTTTCCTTTATAAAGCGCTCGACGACCGCTTCGTTTTCCTCGGGTAAGATCGTGCAGGTTGAGTATATAAGCCTGCCGCCGACCTTAAGGTATTTTGCGGATGCGGAAAGTATTTCGTATTGAAGAGACGGAAGCTCGCATATCCCCTCCTCACTTTTATATCTGAGGTCGGGCTTTTTTGACAAAACTCCGAGCCCAGAGCAGGGAACGTCGCATATAACCTTATCAAAGCTTGCGAAGAGCTTTTCATCGGGATAGCGCGCATCGCGCTCCTCGGTGGTTATTATATCTATACCAAGCCTTTCAGCACCGCTTTCGATAAGCGAAAGCTTGCTTCCGTGGATATCAAACGAATGGATCTCGCCCTCGTTTTTCATAGCCATTGCGGCGGCGAATGATTTTCCGCCGGGACAGGCGCAAACATCGGCGATTTTATCACCGGGCATAGCCGAAAGCGCGTATATCGCCGCAGAGCAGGCGGCATCCTGCACTATGAAGCCACCCTCGTTATAGTAAGGAAGCTTGCGCGGGTCAACGCTTCCCTCAATGCGGAGCGAGTCGGGCGAATATGGGGATTTCGAGACGGATAATCCCATTTCGAGAAGCTTAGAAAGAAGCTCGTCCGTACTGACGACAGCGGTATTCACGCGAAGGTCGGTCGAGGGGATTTCCGAAAATCCCGCAAGTATCTTCTCTGCCCTATCCTCACCGAATACCGATATAAAGCGCTTAACTATCCAAAGCGGAAATGAATACGCAACGGATAAATATTTTGATAAGTTTTTATTTCTGTCGGGCAAAGGGAGGGAGTCGCGCCGTCTGTCCGCTTCACGCATTACGAAGTTAACGAAGCTACGCTCACCCTTATTGCGCGCAAGCTTTACCGTTTCATTAACTGCGGCAAAGGCTGGAATCGCATCCATATCAAGAAGCTGGCAAAGACCAAGGCGGAGAATGCACCTGGTCGTTATATCAAGCTTATCGAGAGGACGCGCAGAAATTGCGGCTACGTAGTAATCATACCTAAGCTTTCGCTCGACTGAGGTATAAAGAATCGCCGTGAGAAGCGAGCGCTCCTCTTGGGAGAGCACGTCGGTTTTATGCGAGGAAAGAGAAAGATTTACGTATTTTCCTTGATTCTCATATTCGAGGAGAAGATCGAGGGCAATCTTACGCAGATTTTTATTTTCCGTCATTATTCGAGAATATCTCCGATTTGAATTTTTCTTCCGCGGACGAAGTCACCCGCGCTCATTTTTCCTTTACCCTCCGGGATAACCGAGGTAACGCGTATCGCACCGCTTCCGCAGGCGATCACGATATATCCCTCTCCGATTCCCGAGACGTCGATTACCTCTCCTGGCTTACCCTTACCGTCGGTAACGGTCTCGCGAGAGATCTTGAGCATTTTACCGTTAAGGTATGCGAATGCGCCGGGGATGGGGGTTACGCCTCTTACGCGGCAGTCAACCGTTGATGCATCGAGAGTAAAATCTATTTTCGCATCCTCTTTTTCAACCTTTTTCGCATAGGTTGCGAGGGCATCGTCCTGCTTCGTTCTCGTTACAGTACCGTTTTCTATTTCGGATATAGCCTTTATAAGAAGATTCGCACCAAGCTCGGCAGATCTGTCGTGGACCGACTCGAAATCGTCGCTTTCGGTTATCGGGAATGACTCTGCCATAATGATATCGCCTGTATCAAGTCCCTCGTCCATATACATTATCGTTACGCCGGTCTCCTTTTCACCGTCCATAATAGCCCTTTGCATAGGGGCTGCTCCGCGGTATTTCGGGAGAAGAGATACGTGCGCGTTTATGCACCCGTATTTAGGATAATCGATAACCGACTTGGGCAAAATTTTGCCGTATGCGACGACTACTATAAGCTCGGGCGCGATGCTTTCAAGCAAGGCAGAAAACTCCTCGTCGCGAAGGGTTTTCGGAGTGTAGGCAGGGATTCCGTTTTCAAGTGCAAGACTCTTAACGGGGGTGGGGGTCATAACGTTTCCTCTCCCCCTCGGCTTATCCTCTCTCGTTATTACGGCGGATATCTCAAGCCCCGCTTTTATAAGGCTGTCAAGGCAGGTCGCCGCGATTTCGGGCGTGCCCATAAACACAATTCGCATAGCTATCCCCCGATTACTTTCTCTTTGCGGGTGAATCCGGCTTTATCTGCACGTCGATATAAAGCTTGCCGTCGAGGTGGTCGCACTCGTGGCAGATCGCTCTTGCAAGAAGATCGGTGCCGGAGAGGTCGTATTCCTTTCCGTTTCTGTCGGTTGCTCTTACGGTAACCGCCTTGGGTCTTCTGGTAATTCCGTATTCACCGGGGTTTGAAAGGCATCCCTCGGACTCGGTCTGCTCACCTGCGAATGCTATGATCTTGGGATTGATGAGCTCGTATACCTTACCATCCTCAACCTCTATGACCGCAATTCTGCGCAAAACGCCGACCTGAGGTGCGGCAAGTCCGCATCCGCCGCTTGCGCGCATAGTCTGTATCATATCGTCGATAAGAGTTTTTATTCTGGGGGTGATCTCCTCTACGGGTCTTGATACCTTGCGAAGAGTTTCGTCACCGAATTTAACTATTTTGAGTACTGCCATTTTTCTTCTCCGTTCTATCAGATATTTAATGGATTAACGTCTATCGCAAGGCTGACCTTTCTATCGGAGGCAAACTCCACGAGAAGCTCGCGGAAGAGCGCTCTTGCCTTTGCGTTAAGACGGCATTTTACTATCATTTTCATTCTGTATTTTTCGTTCAGCTTATACACCTGCGCTTCAAACGGGCCAAACACCGTGAAGGGCAAGCCGGCGTATTCGCCTCGCATCTTCTCTATCGTAATATCAGAGAGCTTCTTTGCGCCCTCGAAGAGCGCCGCTTCCTCGCCGGAAGTTATCGTCAGCGCGACCATATCGCAAAACGGCGGATATGAAAGCTCACGCCTTAAGGCGATCTCACCCTCGTAGAATTTATCGTAATCCTGCAGGCAGGCAAGCCTTATAACCTCGTTTTTCGGCGAATAGGTCTGTATGACTGCGATTCCGCCATCCTTTGCTCTTCCCGCTCTTCCTATGACCTGAGTCAAAAGGGAGAAGGTGCGTTCAGCCGCTCTGAAGTCACTTACGTAAAGCGACGTGTCGGCAAGGATCGCACCGACGAGAGTTACTCTCGGGAAATCGTGACCCTTTGCAACCATCTGCGTGCCGATAAGGATGTCCGCCTTACCGCCTCTGAACTCCTCAAGCAACCTATCGTAAGCGAGCTTGCCCGAGGTTGTGTCGGCATCCATTCGCATAATGGGCATATCGGGAAGATAATTTACAAGCTCCGACTCAACCTTTTGCGTTCCGTAGCCAAGGAATGATATATTATCGCTTGAGCATGACGGGCAAACTCTCGGAGGAGGTGCAACGTGACCGCAGAGATGGCACAAAAGCCGTCCACCGCCTCTGCCGGTGTGATAAGTCATAGAGACCGAGCAACGCGGACAGGTTATAACGTCGCCACAGCTCTTACAGCTGACCTGACTGTTATAGCCTCTTCTATTCAAGAAGAGGATCGCCTGCTCACCCCTCTCGCCGACCGCCTTAAGCGATTCAAGAAGCCGCTCGCTTATCGGAGAGGTATTGCCGAGCCTTATTTCCTCCCTCATATCAACGATAATAGCGTCGGGGAGACTCACTCCGCCGTAGCGCTCTCTTATCGGGATGAGGGTGTATTTTCCTATTTCTGCTTTATAAAAGCTTTCAAGAGACGGGGTTGCCGAGGCGAGAAGCATCAATGCATTATGCTCCTTGCATCTGAATGCGGCAACGTCACGCGTGTGATATTTCGGATCGCTTTCCGACTTGTAGGTATGCTCATGCTCCTCGTCGATGACTATCATTCCGATATTATCAAGGGGGGCAAAGACTGCAGAGCGAGTTCCGATAACAAGATCGACCTCTCCGCTCTTTATTCTGCGCCAAGCATCGATGCGCTCCCCCTGCGATAAAAGGGAGTGTATGACCGCTACGCGCTCACCGTATCTCTTACAGAATATCGAGAGGGTCTGCGGCGTTAGGGCGATTTCGGGAACCATCATTATGACGCTTTTGCCGTCTGCGATAGTTCTGTCGATAGCTTTCATTATAACCTTGGTCTTACCGCTTCCCGTAACTCCGTACAGAAGCGCCGCCTTCGGCTCGTTTTCAAGATAGAGCGACTCAATAGTATCATACGCCGCGCTCTGTGCGCGGGTGAGGTTTATCGGGGAGGTATCTCTTATCGCAGAATAGTCGCGGTAAGGATTTCTGAACACCTCTTTGATCTCGGCGTTTATAACGCCCTTTTCAACGAGAGCCGAAATATTTGCTCCGCTTGCAGAGGTAGCTTCCTTAACCTCGTCCGCATCGGCAGACGCGTTTTTAATAAGATACTCTACGACGGCTCGTTGCCCCTCGCTTTTTATACCCGCTCTTCCTTTCTCGGAGAGAAGCGCCGCTGCCTCATCTGCGCTGATAGCCAAGGAAAGCGTTTTCGTATATTTGATATTCAGCTTTTCCGAAAGCGAGCCCGGAGGGATAAGGCATTTCGCCGCCTCGCCAAACGTGCAAAGTGTGTATTCCTTTAAAAACAGACATAGCCCGAGCATTTCCTTGTTGAAGGAGAAACGGTCGGAGACGACCGAATGCACGGGCTTGATATTTTCCCCTTCCGAAAGCTCCTTAACACTCGAAACGACGCCGAGGCGAAGCTTATCCACCCTACCGAAGGGAACTTTAACTATATCGCCCGGGCGAACGTTGTCACCGCAGGAATAGTCAAAAGGGCGGTCAACGTGATACGGAACGTCAAAAAGATATACCTCGCAAAACATCCGTATCACCTCACTTTACTTAATTATGAAAAATTATTCTTCCTCGGGACGAACCATCTTAAATCTGCCGTCAACGAGCTTTGCGATAGCGATCTTAACCGCTTTCTGATCCTTATACTCGGGATCGATAAGAGCGGAAATGGGCTTGTCGGTCTCATTGTTCTCGATCATCTTCTGAGCCTTAGCCTTCATTTCAACGTATTCGTCGGTAACAATGCGAGCGCATTTTGCAACGCCCACTACGAGCTCGTAGCGGTTGAAATTGTTTCCTGTAAGCTGTTCAATAGTTGGATAAATCATCTTTATATCTCCGTTTCGTTATTATTCTTCGGTTTCGTCCTCGTCATCGGAGGCATCGTCACTTGCAAGTCTGTTAGTAATTGTTTCCGCCTGTATTGCGGAGAGGATCACGTGATCCGAGTCGGTTATTATAACCGCTCTCGTACGTCTTCCGCAGGAGACGTCGATAACCCTGTCATCCTCCTTTGCGTCCTGTACGAGACGCTTGATCGGTGCTGAATCAGGTCCGGCAATCGCCACTATTCTTCCGGCGGAAACCATATTTCCAAATCCAATATTAATGAATTTCATACGGCACTCCTTATTCTATGTTTTGAACCTGCTCGCGTATTTTTTCAAGCTCGCCCTTCATATTGACGACGATTCTTGCTATACGGGCGTTATTGCATTTCGAGCCGATCGTGTTCGTTTCACGGTTGAGCTCCTGCATAAGAAAGTCAAGCTTTCTTCCGGAGGGGTCCTTCATATCGCAGATATCATAAAACGCACCGAAATGCGAACGAAGCCTTACGAGCTCCTCATCGATTGCGATCTTATCAGCCCAAACGGCACATTCGGTAAGAAGACGGTTTTCATCAACTGCGATAGAGTTATCGCCGAGTATCTGACGAAGCTTTGCTTCAAGCTTATCACGGTATCCGACGGTATCTTCCTTTGAAATAGCCTCTACCTCATCGGCAAACGATCTTACAAGCTCGATCTTCGCCTTGATATCATCCTCGGCCTTTTTGCCCTCAAGAGCTCTCATTTCGGTATATCCCGAAATTGCCTCGTCAAGCACGTCGCGGATGCGCTCCCACTCGCCCTCCATATCCTCTTCCGAGCGCTCGTAGGTGAATATCTCTTGGTTTCTTGCGACACTCATAACGGATATATCATCTCTGAGCCCGAACCTTTCACCGAGGGATCGGAGAGCTTTTATATAGCTTTCGGCAAATGCGAAATCAACCGACACCTCGCCGATATCGGTCTGGTGCTTATCGATGGTGACGTAGACGTCAACCTTCGCTCTTGAGACGGCGTTCTTCTGAACGTACGCCTTGATGCGCTCCTCTAAAAACGTATGTGAGCGCGGTACTTTAACGTTACAATCGAAGAAGCGCGAATTGACGCTTTTGATCTCGATCGTTATATCCTTATCCTCACCCTCGCGCTTTGCTCTGCCGAAGGCGGTCATGCTCTTAATCATCGGTATTCACCTTTGCGGCTTTCTTCTTGGAAAGCTTATTTAAAGATTTGATTTCTGCCATAAAGGAGTCAACGTCCTGGAACTCACGGTATACCGAAGCGAAACGAATGTATGAGACGATATCGATTTCACGAAGGTGCTCAAGAACAAGCTCGCCTATCTGAGTTGAGGTGATTTCGTTGACGATGGAATTCTGGAGTTCGGATTCGATTGCGGAGGCGATCTGCGCCGCGTCAACGGGGCGCTTCTGGCAGGCGCGCTCGATACCGAGCATCAATTTGTGCTTATCAAAGAATTCGCGGCTTCCGTCACGCTTAACTACCGCGATCGGCACGGTATCAATGACCTCGTAGGTCGTGAAGCGTTTGCCACAAGAGGGGCATTCACGGCGGCGTTTTATGCTTGAGCCGTCGTTCGCGGGGCGGGAATCAAGAACTCTTGAATCAGCAGAATTGCATGCGGGACATTTCATAAATTGGTTTACCTGACTTTCGATGCTAAAATATATTATATTATAACATAACGCACGCAAAAAGTAAAGAGATTTTTAAAATTTTGCAAAGCAAAAGCCCCGGCAGAATCCAAAATGCAAACTATAATTTGCTAAAAATCTGCCGAGGCCGTGAGGCGTGTTAAATTATTTGTGTTTTTTATTGTTCGAAAGTTCGTCAAGGAATTTAATTCTTAAACGAGAGAAATATCCGAAAGTGAGAGGCCAAACGCTTCCCGCGAACATTACGACGAGGAAATAACGAACTCCTCTTGCAACGTTTTCATTTCCAAAGAGTGCTTCAAGCGGACTTGAAAGTCCCTCTTTTATAAGAAGCAGAATTGCAAGTCCAAGGACGAGCTTTATGATCTGTGCATACCATCTCGCACTCGTTTCAAACTTTATAAATTTCGAGTCAAGAAGATATACCGGGATAAGACCAAGAGTGCATCCGAGAAGTGTTGCACCGTTTTTAAGGCTGCTCGCAAGGTTTTGCGGATCAACGTCGCCGCTTGGAATGAGAATCGCATATAAGAGGTTTCCAAAGGCAAGAAGAGTCGAAACGACCGCAACGTAAGGCATATACTTTTTAAACGATTCTTCCGTTTTGAATATCGGGTAAAGAAGAAATACGAGAAGTGCTCCGAATATCATAGAAAAGGCAACGTCATACGGAGTATGTACTCCAAGATACATTCGCGAGAATGCGACGAGAACGATGAGGGCTATCATCGTTATTCTGACAGCCTTTTTATTCGACCATCTGGCGATACCGCCAAACGTTCCGACGACGTTCTGCGTGTGACCCGAGGGGAATGAATATCCCGTAGCCTCTTCAACCGCGCTTTCAACCACGGTAAAGGTGGGATCCTTCCACGGGCGAGGTACTTTGCAGGCAAGCTTCAGCGTTTGATTAACGACCGTGCCGACAAGACCGGTTATGAGAATATAATACCCTTCCCTTTTGCTTGCGCACCAGAAGATGAATATCGCAAGAACGAGAAATATCGTTTCCTCACCAAGACGGGTAATAAGGGAGAAGAAGGTATCAAAAAACGGAGTTCTTAAACCTTCGAGAAATCTTAAGAATTTCATAATTTTTCCTCATTATATTCAAGATAGATATACGAAAAGGAATACACCCACCCACTGAAGAGCCGCGCCGCCAAGCACGAAGAAATGCCATATAAAATGGGCAACCTTCGTTTTCATTCTGAACGGAATGATTCCGAGTGAGTATATAATACCGCCGCCGAGAATATAAAAAACGAACCACGGGTCGGTTTTCAGCATAGTCGGCATAAACATTATTCCGCACCAGCCGAGGATTATATAGAGGGGCGTGTGAAGCCAACGAAGCCTCGTAGGACCGAATACGCCGATGAATGTAACGCCCGTAATTATCACTGCCCACTGCACGGCAAAGAATACTATGCCGAACGTGCCGCCGACGTAAGAGAGCAGAATCGGAGCGAAGGTTGCGCCGATAAGAAGGTATATTCCGGAGTAGTCAAACCGCCTGAAAAGGCGCTTTACACGGCTTCCGTGCGGAAAGGCGTGATAGAGACAGCTCATCGTGAACATAGCGAAAAGACCAAATGAATAAACGATAGCTCCGACGAGCTCGAGTGCACCGCCTGAATAAATGATCATAAAGACGAGTGCCACAACAGAAAGAAGCGTGCCGACTCCGTGGGTTACAGAGTTTCCGATCTCCTCAAGCAGATGCCTGCGAGGCGGATCTACGGGAGCGCGTTTGCCCTTTTCAACGATTGCCGCGCGTATATCGGCAAGCTTTTTGTCATGAAGCTCGTAGAGCGCCTTGCGGCGCTCTCTTTTTGATGCTTTTATTTCGGACTTCGTGCGCTTTTTGATATCCTTGGCTTTCGCTTTATAGGATCTCTTTATGCTTTTTATTTCCATAACTTACTAAATATTCATAAGAAGCGATACAAGGGGCATCGTCGCGAGTGACAAAATAGTTGACACGGCTACCACCTTGCTGACATATGCGGCGTCGCAATCGTATTTTTCGGCAAACATTGTTGCACTGGTTGCGGCAGGCGCGGACGCCATAATAAGAACCGACTCTACCACAACGGAATCGATCGTGATGAATATCTGCATCACTCTCATAACCGCGAAGGTTGCGGCAGGAAGAATGAGGTGACGAAGCGCGATAAATACGTAGAGCTGCTTATCCTTAAAGAATCCGTGAAGGTCGATATCTGCGAGGCGAAGGCCAAGAACGATCATCGAAAGGGGCGCTACGAGATTCTGAAGCTTAGTGAGCGATTCGGTAAGAAATTCGGGAATATATCCGTCAATGGGAAGGAAGAAGAAGCAAAGACCGAGCGCCGCCGCGAGCATCGTGGGATGAAGCATTGCCTTGGTAATGCTTGCGCCGCCCTTTTTCTTAAGCTTCTCCGCGTCGTCAGTTCCGTCGCCGTCAACGTCTCTGTTATTCGTGCAGATAAACACGCCGAGAGTCCAGAGGAAGCCGTTGAAGGTGATGTTATAGATCGAGGCGTAGATAGCCGCGGACGGTCCGATAACCTCCATTATAAGAGGAATGCCGAGGAATGCCGCGTTTGAGAAGATGGTTGCGAATCTGAGCATTCTGCGCGCCGAATCGGGAGCTTTTTTAAAGCTTGCGAAGGTTACCGCAGTGAAAATGAGATGCGCTACTATAGAGAAAACAAAGACCCATATAATGTTTTTAAGAACTGATGAGTCGTAGGGGCGAACGTATGCGAGGAAGATGAGCGCGGGCTGTGCAATATAAAGGACGAGGTTGGAAAGACCCTTTCCAAGACCGTCGGTCGAAAGCTTGCATTTCTTAAGAATAATGCCCGGGATCATCAGCATAAAGAATATACCGACATTATAAATTAAATCAATTGCCATTTTATTTACCTTTTACTCAACAATGACACGGGCTGTTCACCCGTGTCATTCGTTTTCTTATGCAAGAAGAGCCTTTACGCAGTTGATGATTCTCTCATCCTTTGCGTTTGCAAAGAAGAGCTCCTTGAAGTTCTTAGTTCCGAGAGCACCGAGAACGAGCTCGCGGTCAAGGTTCTCAAGTATGTAAACGATATCGTTGTGAGTTACCTTCTTAACCTCGTCAAGAATCTTCTTGTTTCTCTGCTCGGGAACTGCTCTTTCACGAGGGTATCCAAGACCCCACTCGGAAACGAAGAGCTTTTCGAATACGTACTGAAGATTGAGCTCACAGCCCCAGCCCCAGCCCTTTGCAAAGGGCATTGCGATTGCGTTACCATTGTTTACCTGAGTGAACTGATATGCGTCGGTGGGATCTACAACGTGGCCGCAAAGAACTCCGGGGAATGAGTTACAAGCGAGCATTGCGCCCTCGCCCGTACCGCAACCCGTGATAACGAGGTCGCAAGCACCCGAGTTAAGAAGAATTGCGGAAAGGATACCAATCTGCACGTAGGTGAG
>JAZLEH010000128.1:0-4071 GCA_045615165.1 Eubacteriales bacterium
TGCAATCTGCAAACGCTTTTTTAGTTTAAGTTCCATACATATTATGGAATCCGCTGTTATTGTTATATCCGTTATTGTTATAACCGTTGCCGCCTTGTCCGTTACCACCGTTCTTGCGTGCCTTAACACCGCGAACGATGAGGTATATTGCAAGTCCGATAAGCGCAAGTGAAATAACGATCATAAATATATAGCTTGCGGGCATAGTCTTTCCGAAGACGCTTTCCGCCTCTGCAACTACTATTGAGATCGGAATACCCGTGCTTTCGGTAAACTGTTCAAGCGAATAATTAAGGTCGGCAGCTCCAATCGATTCGTTTGAGTAGTTAACAAGCTTGCTCGGTGAGTTTGTGTGGTCGTCGTGGCAGTTTTCCTTGTAGTTGTTTGCCGCACCAAGATTATTTACCTTTATTGCCATCTCGTCAACAACGGCAGAGAGGGATTGCGTTAAAGCGTAGTTATAATCAGCGGGAAGCGCTTTTCCGAATGCGCGTCCAAGCTCGCTCTGGTTTCCGCCAAACATATAATTTACGTCATTTGTTATGTGATTTCCAACCCAAGCAATAAAATTGCAATCACTCTTGTTTTCGTATGTGAGGAAGACTATAAGTATATTATCCTCATATCCCGCATAATCTCCGTAGATTGCCGCGTATTGGTCGTCTGCATACTCGCGCATCTTGGTTTCATTATATTCAATAATTCCGCCCTCGGAAAGCGCTGTGAACGCGCTGATCGAAGATGAAATGAGAAGCGCCGCCGCAACTATAATAATGATGATCGGCAAGAAGAGAAGTCCGAAAAATCCGCCGAAAAATCCTCCGCCGTAGCCGTAATAATAGGGGCGCGGCCAGAAGAAAAATCCGAATCTCGGTCTGTGATAATGATGGTGATGATGATGCGGTCCACCAAATCCGGGGCCTCTGCCGCCTCCTCCAAATCCACCGCCTGCGCCGAAGCCGCCGCCGAAGCTACCGCCTCTGCCGCCACCTCCGCCTGCTGATCCTCCACCGGGTCCTGGCATAATTGTAATCTCCTTTAATGGTTAATTTCTTTTATACTGTATATATGATACAATAAAATTATGAATATTTCAACGCTTATTAAGCATTTATAGCACGGGTTGTCTGTTTTTTATTTCCTTCGGGGTTATGCCAAGGTGCTTTTTCATAAGTCGCCTTAAAAACGCGGGTGATGAAAGGTTAAGAGCTTCACACACCTCGTCGAGCGGGAATCCCGATTCGATAAGCATACAAGCCCTTGCAATTTTAAGTCTGTTTTTGTATTCGATCGGCGTCATTCCGACTGTTTCCTTGAATACCGTGTAAAATCTTGAGGCGCTCATATAGCAAATTGCCGCAAGATCCTCCACAAGCAGTGGCTTTGCGTAATTGTTGTGAATGTATTTCAGTGCCGCCGTTACGCTTGCGCCCTTTGGATTATCCTCTTTTTTAACAAGAGGAAGAACTGCGTCAAGCAACTCGTAAAAATATCGAAGCGCACCTATGCTGTCCTTTTTCTCGATTTTTCCTTCGAGCATTTCAAAGCAGGCTTTAACTCCCACCGCCTTCGCTACGTGGAAATCCGTATATTCAAACGATATAAGATCGGCTTCGAATTCCATCGCGTAAAACTCGATCACCCCGTCACTTTTCCAATACGAGGTATACGGCTTTCCCTTCGGAACGAACCAAACGTCGCCCTGAGAGATGTTCAGCACCTCGCCCTCGTCCGACACGATAGTGCATTCGCCACTCAGTATATAAGCGATCCTCGGCGCGAGGAATCCGATCGGTGTACCGGAGGTGTATTCGGTCTTGTTAACCGTAAATTTTCTTACTCCGAAATGGCAGAAATGTTCGATCGACAGTGCCTTTTCTTTAAGCGTTTCGGCGCGATTTGCGATGCTTCGTTCTTTCAATTTGAAATTTGCTCCCTCAATTACGCTTTTATGATATATCCGTCTTTTCTCGGACGGGTGGAGGGGATATCTCCGTCGATATATCCTAAAATACAGTTTCCGATTCCCTCGTAATCTCCTTCGATTCCAAGCTCTCTGAGGATAGCCTTTCCTTCATCCGATTCGAAGGTCTCTTTCGCTCTGTGGATCCAACAAGCTCCAAGCCCTACGGCGTGTGCCGCCCCGAGAAGATTACCCATAACGAGTGATCCGTCGTAAATATAAGTAGGAACACTCTTGTCCGCAAGCACGATAAGCACCACGGGCGCACCGTAGAAAGGGTCAGACTCACTTCCCATAACTGCGGCGTTGATCTTGGAAAGTCTGTCTCTCAGTGCCTTGTCGGTCACGGCGATGATTATGGGGGCTTGCTTATTTCTGCCGGTGGGGGCATAAGTGCCTGCGGTAAGTATTTCGTCGATAAGCTCTGCGGGAACTGCCTTGTTTTTATACGAGCGTATACTGCGCCTCTCTATCATCGATTTTATTACTTCATTCATCATATTTAATACCTCTGATTCCCGAGATCATAAGGCGGCAAAAATCACCCTCGTCTCTTTCGTATCTGATTGAGTCTATTATCTTTTCGGGGTGCGGGTTTTCCCAGATATAGCCGAGCGCCGTCATATCCTCTCCCGCTTCGTTCTTCGCTTGAATAGCAGGATCGGAGAACCAAGTTCCGGGATATCCGAAGTGCCTGTGATACTGCTGATAATAGGGCTCGGCGTATGCGCGCTTATATACCATAGCGCACCTTACATATCTCATCACGGCATCAACGCTCGTTCCGTCCTCGTAGGTGATAATATATTTTCCAAGGACCTTCTGCTCCTTCCAGTTAATGCGCGGAGCTGGGAAGAGGGTGGATTGCTCAAATACGAGTCTGTCGTAAGCTTTGCCAACCCGTGTAACGTTATTTTCGGCAAAAGTGGTGCTTTCAGCGACGAGGAGAAGCTCATGCGGTATTCCGTCCTGCGCACCTGAGATCTGAAGCCTGTCTTCCGTATATTCCATTCCGTGGAAGCTGTTTCTTACCCCGTCTCTCGTTTGGGGGAGAATGAATTTGGCAAGCATCTCGGTATAGGTGCGTCTGTTTCTCTCGTCATAATTCTCGGTATTCCAAAGCATTTCGGAAAGATACATAATATCCCAGAACTTTCCGTACTCACCGAGTATTTCCTCGTCTGCGATAATCCAGGTCGAAACCTCGCCTCCAATCATACCGTCCTTGAGCATTCTCGATCTGTAGCGAGTGTAATGCGAGGAATAGAGGTTGCCTGCGCATACCTTGAATCCCTTTTCGATCAGGTTGTCCTCGATATTATGCTCAACGTTGAAATACCAGATGAAGTCGAGCATAACGATATCCTTGGGGATCATATCGATCGCCCCGTAAGTAAGATAAGTCGTCACGGGGGGCGGCTGAAGCATATCCGACCACATCATCGTCTTAAGCCCTTTGGACTTAAGATAGCCGTGAAGGCGGTTTACGTGATATGCGAAAAGCTCCGCAGGGGATTTGTCGCGGCATTTCGGGCAAACGCCGATCTGATAGACCTCGTCGTGTCCGATATGCACGTATTCGCGAGGATTCACTACCTCTATTATTTCATCAATAACGTCAAATATTATTTCGTACGATTTTTCGTTTGAGGGACAATAGCAGTGCGCGTAAAACTCATCGGGGCGCGCGTCCTCTGCGCGTGTGTCGATCTTCTTTTTCGATTCCTCAAGCTCTGCGATCTCGGGATATGCATAGGTAAGATACTGAACGTGACCGAGTGACTGAACCTCGGGAACTACCTCGAGTCCAAGCTCTCTTGCATAGGCTACAAGGTCGCGTATCTCATCCTTTTCAAGAAGCGAGAATCTTGATACCTTGTCCGAATGGGGGAGGGGCGGCTGTAATCCCTTCTTCGAGTTTTCTGCCGCTCTAAGCCAAGCCTCACTGATCTCGGGGCGACGGTCAAATCTCATTCCACCGGCAAATTCAAGGAAGATAACGTTGTATCTCATCGGCAGGAGAACGTATTTAAAGAGCCTCTTTGCAAAATCAAGTCTGTCTCTGTGAGGTAATCCAAAGTGGAATCCGCGAAGCTTTTTCGACGGCT
>JAZLEH010000129.1:0-2259 GCA_045615165.1 Eubacteriales bacterium
GCTGCCTCGGGGCAAAGCTCAAGCTCGATCTTCTTACCGTTTTCCATCTCAATAATGACCATTTCTGAGTCTCCTTTAATATTTTTATTTATATTTGATTATAATAGTATAAAAAGCCTTTGAGGTTTCTATGAATAAAGAAAAGATAGAGTATTACGCGCACCTGACGATCACCGTGATCGGCATCGCGCTCCTTCTTTATATCGGATTAAGATACGTTTTCATCCTAGCCATCCCGTTTCTTCTCGCTTGGGGCGTGGCTTTTTCAGTGCGTCCGCTTGCTAGCCTTATAGCAAATGCGACCCGAATCCCCGAACACATCGTACGAGTAATACTGACCGTTATACTTATCGTCGGCGGACTTGCCGTTATAGTAAGCGCCTCGCTTTTTGCACTTGGCGAAGCGTGGGATTTCTTGACCGAGCTTGCCGAAAGCGATGCACTCTACGAGGTGTTAAACAAGATCACCGATCCTCTCGGCGATATAATCGGTGACAGGGAGGGGGCAGAGGAGCTTCGGCGCATTATCAGCAGTGCCGTGGACAGTCTCGTTTCATCCGTTCTGTCAAAGGTTGGATCGCTTCTCACCGCGTTCGTGCTCGGAGTTCCCGGATATGCGGTATTCCTGCTCGTGTCGGTTATCGCATCTATCTATTTTTCACTCGATCTTGAGGGGATAAATTCCGCCGTGAAATCTGTTCTTCCCGAATGGATGCGGATGCGTATATCCAAATTTAAGACGAGATTTCTTTCCTCTCTTCTTAAATATCTTCGCGCATATCTTACGATAATGCTTATAACCTTTATCGAAATGCTCTTCGGCTTTCTCATCCTTGGGGTAAAGTATGCGGTTTTGTTCGCATTCATCGTCGCCCTGCTTGACGCGCTTCCTCTTATCGGAGTCGGCACTGTCCTGCTCCCGTGGAGTATATATAACTTTATATTCGGAGAGGTAGGGCTCGGAATCGGAATCCTCGTTTTATTCTTGGCGCATGAGGTCGTCCGTCAGCTCACAGAGCCTCGCATAGTCGGAAAAAATCTCGGTATACATCCCGTCCTAAGCCTTATATTACTCTACGTCGGATATATAGTATTCGGATTCTTCGGATTGCTTCTTATCCCGATTGCATCGGTATTTCTTAATATACTTTTTGAAAAGGACTCTCAGTCAATAAACAGTATTCGTCCAAGGTCGCAAAGCGGCTCGTCAGATAGCGAGACATAGCTTAATCCCTCGTCCTTTATCGCCTTTTCTATAAGCGCAAAATCTCGGTGGCGCGTTATATCACCGAGGAAATAGACGGTATCCTTATAAACTCCGCTTGCACCGCCGATAAATCCGTATTCGTGCGGGGGGAGGAGAATATCGCCGTTTCCTATAAGTGTCACCTTTATTCCGACCGAGCTTAGCGCCTTTGCCATTCCTCTGTCGGCTGTTATGGCACTGTTTTTAAACGCGAGCGTCGTGCAGGCGGGATATCCTTGATTAACGCTTATCGGCGTAAGTCCTTTTGCCTTTGCATATTCCTTAACCGCGCTTGCGACGGAATCTTCCTTATAGAATATATAATTATTAATTATAAGCGCGTTGAATATAGCATCCGTCGGATATTTTTTTCCGAATTTATCCGAGGTAACGGTGAATTCACAGCTTGAATATTCGCGTATATCGCTGAACACCCAGGGGAACTTCTCGCAGTAATCCGCGCTCGTAATTATTCTGTTTTCGTGCGCAAGCATAAGAATATCGGGATGTGAGCAAACCGCCTCTCCGAGATCGGACGATCTCGGAAGCGCTATAACGGTTGAGAAAAATTGAAGCCTGCGCTTCATTTTCTCGCTTATTCTTTCATCAACAATACTTATCATATTTCTTATAATTAAAAAACTCCGCTTCTATGCGGAGTTTTTTCGACCTTTTAAGCGCGCTCGATCTTTCCGGAACGAAGGCAACGAGAGCAAACGTAAACGGAACAGTTAGTACCGTCAACAACTGCCTTAACCTTGCGGATATTGGGCTTCCAGGTTCTGTTGGTCTTACGGTTAGAGTGGGAAACGTTATGTCCAAAGGTAACGCCCTTACCGCAAATGCTACACTTAGCCATTTTGACACCTCCTAAAATCTCGCCACGGAGGACGGAATTTTATATGAATTTATTTGTTAGCACAAATTGACGAAATAGATTATACCACAAAACTTTCGAAATTGCAAGTGTTTTTTGAAAGTTTTTTGAGTTATTTTATTTATTTTCCGAGAGT
>JAZLEH010000130.1:0-8091 GCA_045615165.1 Eubacteriales bacterium
TCTCTATAAAATTCAAGGAACTCTGCGCCTTAATTTTTAGTTGATTTTGGTGCTTGGCTCTCGCAGCCAAGTGCGGACTTTGCAAGAGAGATAAGTGCCGAAAGCTCTGAAAATTAAGGATTCAGAGCGGGTTTGGATTATATTCACTCTTGCCTAAGAAAGGATACGAATATAATGAGAGTCGGTTGTCTTATAAATATGAATTCAAACCCATACGAGTGCATACGCCACTTTTCCGAGGATCTCGGATTTAAGAGCGGTCAGCTCTCCGTTTGGGATATGTCACTCTATACCGATGAGAATGCAGAGGCGGTGAAGAAAGCCTGCCTTGATTTCGGCTTCACGGTGTCTGCCGTTTGGTGCGGATGGGAGGGACCTCACGAATGGAAATATCCCGGTATGTACGAAACGATCGGCTTCGTTCCTGCCGATTGGAGGGCGATAAGAATAAAGAATGTACTCGCAGGTGCAAGCTTTGCAAAGGCGATAGGCGTTAAGGATATTATAACCCACGCGGGCTATATGTCGGATAACCCCACAAGCCCCGATAGAATGGGCGTGCTTTACGCGGTGCGCTATATCTGCCGCGAGATCGCAAAGGACGGTCAGCGCTTCCTCTTTGAGACGGGTGAAATGATCCCCACGACCCTCACCCAGCTTATTAAGGATATCGGAGAAGAGAATATAGGACTTAACTTTGACTGCGCGAATATGATAATCAACTGCCGCGGCAACAGCTGCGACGCGCTCCGTATACTCGCTCCCCTCGTTTGCGGTATTCACGCAAAGGATGCCGTATATCCCGTCGGAATGGATCCGAAGGGAAGAGAGGTCAAGGTAGGAGAGGGAGTTGCAAACTTCCCCGAGATAATAAAGATCCTGAAGGCAAACGGCTACGACGGCGACCTTACGATAGAGCGTGAGATACCCGATCTTGCCGAGCGCGAGAGGGATATTCTCGATACTAAGAAATTCCTTGAATCACTTATATAAAAATAACACCCCGAAGTCGAGGCGGATTTGAAAGCCAAGATTTCGGGGTGCTTTTTATTAAATTATAACGGCGTCGTCCTCTGCCTCGTCGTGCTGAGAGGCAACGAGCTGAACGTGATAGGCGTCGATGACCGCCTCTTCAAGCGCCGCTCTGAAATCAGAGTTGATCGGATGTACTATATCGCGGTAAGTGCCGTCGGGGTTCTTGCGTGAGGGCATAACGATGAAATATCTGTCCCTTGCGTAAATGACCTTAACGTCGTGTACTGCGAGGCAATCGTCAAAGGTAACGGAGGCGATAGCCTTCATAGGTCCTTCGTCGAAGAATTTTCTGACCTTGATATCGGTGATTTGCATAATTGTCTTCCTTTCTTGTTGACACGTTTTCTGTTGTCTGAATATATTATAACGAATGATTGTGAAGAATATTCCATATAGGATTTAACTAAATGCAAAAAAATAATGTACAATTCGTTAACAAGGCGTAAGAAAGGAGCATTTATGTCGAAATTTCATTCGGGGATATCTCCCTCGGTTATAGAGGGGGCGCTCGCTTCGCGCACGGGGCGTGTTCATTTCGTCGGCGTTGGGGGAGTCGGAGTTTATCCCCTCTTCGTTTTGTTAAAGGGGATGGGCTATTCGGTGAGTGGTTCCGACTCGTCGTGCGGTGAGCTCGTGCAGGAGCTTATCTCTTCGGGGGAGAGAGTCTATATTGGCTCGGATATTGAGACCGTGCGCACGGCGACGCTCGTCGTTTACAGTCTCGCCGTCAGGGATGACGATCCCGAGATCAAAATTGCGGAGGAGCTTGGAATCCCCACCGCCTCGCGCGCCGAGCTTTTCGGCGTTATAATGCGGGATTACCGCGTGCGCGTCGGCATAAGCGGAAGCCACGGCAAAAGCACCGTCACGGCTATGCTTGATGCAATTCTTCTTTCTTCGGGGTGGGATCACACCACCGTTATTGGAGCGCGCCTTGCCGATATCGCATCACCTCTTCGCGCGGGCGGTCGGGAATACCTCGTCTACGAGAGCTGTGAATACAAGGATTCCTTTCTCCGATTTTCACCGACGATATCGGTGTTTAACAATCTCGAGCTTGACCACGTAGACTATTTTTCGGATATCGGGGCGATCAAAAATTCGTTTCTCACCGCGATCAATTCCTCCCCCGTCTCTATTATTAATATAGAGGATGAAAATCTTGCGTCTCTTATCCCTATGGCAAAGCGCCGCGTCGTCACGTTTGGTATGGGTGAGCGAGCCGACTATGCGGGGCGGATAAAGAGGGAGGCGGTGGGATATTCGCTCTCGGTATTTCATCGCGGGGGTGAGGCAGTTTCGCTTCATCTCTCTCTTTTTGGTCAGCATAACGCGATGAACGCACTTGCGGCGGCAAGCGCGGCGCTTACCCTCGGCGTAAGCTCGGATAAAATACGCGATGCTCTTGAAAAATTCACTCTCCCGGAGCGCAGGCTTCAGCTTATATCCTCCTCGGGCGGAAATCGGATATACTACGATTACGCACACCACCCGACCGAGATAAAAGCCTCGCTTTCGGCTCTTCGGGAGAGGGAGAATATGCCCGTTCTCGCCGTTTTCTCCCCTCATACCTATTCAAGGACGAAGGCGTTTAAAAAGGAGTTTTGCGAGGCGCTCTCCCTTGCCGACAGGGCGCTTATACTTCCCGTTTCGGCTATAAGAGAGGATGGGATAGAGGGCGTGTCGTCCGCCGCGCTCGCAAGGTGGATCGGAAATGGAGCTATGGCAGTCACGGAGGATGAGGCGTTTTCCGTGATATCCGCCCTTCGGGGCTATTGCGTCGTGCTTATGGGAGCAGGGGATAACCGCGCGTTAAGGGAGAAATTTACACCTAAATAAATAATATTATATAAATAATCGATAGCCTTATTGACAAACTCTCTGCGTAGGGGTATAATCAATATGATGCATATTGCATCAAGGAGTAAAAAATGTTAAAAACAAAGGAAAAGTCCAGCCTCACGGACGGGCCGATATTTACAAGGCTTTTGACCTACGTTTTGCCGATAATACTCACCGGTATATTGCAGGTTGCGTATAATATGGCAGACAACGTGGTCGTCGGAAGATATTCGGGTGACCCGAACGCTCTCGGCTCTGTCGGAAGCACGGCTACCTTCGCCACCCTTATCGTGAACCTTCTGATTGCGTTTGCCTCGGGCGCGGGCGTCGTCATTGCTCAGTTCTACGGAGCGAAAAACGATCGCGAGGTTTCACGCACGGTGCATACCACGATGGCGATCTCGATCATCGGCGGCTTCGGACTTATGGCGTTAAGCTTTGCGCTCGCGATTCCGATCCTTAACTTTATGGGTACGCAGGAGGTCTTCTTCGACGGAGCGCTCCTCTATATGCGAATAATCTGCATCGGTATCCCCGCTTCGTCAATATATAATTTCGGCGCATCGGTGCTTCGCTCGGTCGGCGATTCGAAAACCTCGCTTTATATTCTCTCGGCGAGCGGTCTTGTAAACGTTGGTCTTAACCTCGTTTTCGTTTGCCTGTTCGGTATGTCGGTTGACGGAGTTGCGCTTGCAACGATAATCTCGCAGTACTTATCCGCGATCGCGGTCGTCGTAGTTCTTATGAAAAGGCGCGGCACTTCATATCAGCTCTCGCTGAAAAAGCTCTGCCTTGAAGGCCGCCTCGTTAAGAGGATTATGCGAATCGCTATTCCGATCGCAGTTCAGACCACCCTCTTCTCAATATCCAATATGGTTATAATGATGGCGGTCAACACCTTCCCGCCCGCGGTCGTCTCGGCAAAGACGATTGCCTTCAACGTCGAGGGTATTACTTACACCACGATGAATAGCTACCAGACGGCGGCGATGACCTTCGTCGGACAGAACTGGGGCGCGCAGAAATATCGAAGGATCAATAAGGTCGCTCTGTATGCGGTGCTTCAGGTTGCCGCGCTCGGTATTCTGATCTCACAGATCGAAATATTCTTCGGTGCGGAGCTTTCGAGTATGTATATCGAGCCGGGCGATCCCAATAAGGCGGCTATAGTCGAGGCGGTTCTCGATATATTCGCGATAATGCTTGCAACATATTTCCTCTGCGGAATTATGGAGACGCTCTCGGGCGTCTTAAAGGGACTCGGTTATTCCACGATCTCGATGATCGCTTGTCTTATCGGACTTGCGGTGCGCGTCTTCTGGATTCTCGTCGTCACCCCGACCGAGAGATTCCACACGATATTCGGACTCTTCGTCGCGTATACGATATCCTGGCTCGTGACGATCGCGCTTCTCGTTGGCTGCATTCTTTACGTATGGCATAAGCTCGGAATACTGAAACGGGCAAGGCTTGAAAAACTCAATGAAAATGAAAATATTAAGGAGAATATAAAGGTATGAGAACACTTATTAAAAACGGCGTTATCGTAACCGCCGAAAAAAGCTTTAAGGGATGCGTCGCATTCACCGACGGAATTATTGACTACGTTGGTAAATCCCCCGTTGACGCCGATGAGGTGATCGACGCGGAATGGGGCTACGTTGTTCCCGGATTTATTGATATTCACTGCCACGGCGGAAATAACCTCGAGTTTATGGACGCGGGCGTTGAGGGCTTCGGTAAAATCGCCGAATTCCATAAGAGCCACGGAACGACCACTCTCTTCGCAACCACTCTTGCCGCTGATATGGGAGAGACCTATGAGGCGCTCGATAACTACGCAGAGTATAAGAAGGCTCACCCCAAGAGCACTATTCACGGTATCCACCTTGAAGGACCTTGGCTTAACCCCAAGCAGTGCGGCGCGCAGAACACGAGCTATATGAAGCTCCCGAATGCAGAAGAGCTTCGCGAGCTTAAGGAAAAGTACCCCTTCATCTATAAGGTAGGCGCAGCTCCCGAGCTTGAGGGCGGCGCAGAATTCGGTGAGATGGGCAAAAAGCTCGGAATCGTTATGTCCCCCGCGCACACCGACGGCACTTTCACCGATATGGAGGAGGCTCTTAAGCACGGCTATAACATTATGACCCACCTTTATTCGGGTATGAAGGGAACTGAGAGAAAGAATGCATACAGAATCGCAGGCGCGGTTGAAGCAGGTCTCTACTTCGATTCCTATTTCGTTGAGATCATCGCCGACGGTAAGCATCTTCCCCCCGAGCTTCTTAAGTACATATATAAGGTAAAGGGCGCAGACAGAATTTGTATGATCACCGACGCTATCCGCGCCGCAGGTCTCCCGAACGGCTCTGAAACCAAGATCGGAAGCCTTAAGAGAGGTCTCGACGTAGTAGTTGAGGACGACGTTGCAAAGATGCCCGACAGACAGTCGTTTGCAGGCTCTACCGCAACCACCGACAGACTCTATCGCACTATGGCAAAGGCAATCGGCATTAAGCCCGAGGGTCTCGTAGCTCTCTCGAAGATGTCATCCCTCACTCCCGCTAGGGTTATGGGACTTACCGACAGGGGCGAAATTGCAGTGGGCAAGATCGCTGATATCCTTATTATTAATAAAGAGCTTGAGCTTGTTAAGGTAATTACCGATAAAGAGAATTGATTTAAGATCGGCAGGTGACCCCCTGCCGATCTTTTTTAAAAAAATTTTAAAATAGTCAAACGAAATCTCCTCTTTCGGTGTATATGTATCAGAAGGAAGAAAATCCGACCAAAAACAAAACCGAAAAGGAGACAACAAAATGAAATTCAAAAAACTTGTATGCACACTACTCACACTCTCGCTCGGCGTTTTTGCACTTGCATCCTGCACGGGCGGCGATGGCGACGGAGAAGAGCTTAACTACGTCTCGCTTCGTATAAATCCCGAAATCGAGCTTCTTTGCGATAATAGCGGCGAGGTCGTTTCGGTAAACGCAGTTAACGAGGACGGAGAGATCGTTCTTGAAAGCGTTGACCTTATGGGAATGGATATCGCGGATGCGAGCGCAACCTTTGCCGAGGCGGCAGACGACCTTGGTTATGTTAACGAGGACGGCTCGGACAACACCGTTTTCGTCGGCGTTGAGGGTGAGGGCTCACTCGCAATTGAGGAGAAGGTTAACAAGAACATTCGCTCTTACTTTGATAACAACGGTATCAACGGCAAGGTTTCAAAGGAAACTCTTGATAAGTATGCTGATAAGGCAGCTGAATGGGGCGTATCAAACGGTCACGTAAAGCTTATTATGCGCGCTCTTGATGCAAATCCCGACCTTACCGATGCGGACGTTATCCACCTTGAAGTCAAGGATATTATGAAGCTTATAAAGAGCGGAAATGAAAACGGCGGTATCGCCGCAGGACTTAAGGCAGAGTATCGCGCGGCAGTTGAGGCGCTTAAGCTTGAATACGTTGAGCTCTTCGACATAAGAGAAGAGATAGATGCATACGAAGAGGCTCTTGAAGGCGAGCTTACCGACGAGGAGCGCGCGGCAGTTGAAGCGGCACTCGAAGCACTTGAAAAGGCTGAAAAGCCTTTGGCAAAGGCGTATAAGGCTGACCTTGACGAGCTTAAGGATAACTACAAGAAGCTCTCAAAGGATGCGCGCACTCAGTACCGTGCAGAGGCTGAAAAGAAGATAAAGGATAAAGCCGAAAAGGATAAGTCCAAGGATAACAAAAAGGATAAATAAAACGAGGGAGAGAAATGACGGACTTCATCGGAAACAAGAGATCCAAGGTTGATGAATATCTGAATAAAATAAGGCAGGGTGACAGCTCTGCCTTAGACCCGCTTTACCGCGAAACCTCAAAGCCCCTCCTCTCTCTTTGCTATACCTATTTAAGAGAGATACACGATAGCGAGGAGGCACTAAGCGAGACCTATATTCTCGTGGTTCGAAATATAGATAAATACAGCGGTAAAAACGGGTTTAATTGGATATACACGATTGCAAAGAACGTTTGTCTTAATATGATAAGGCGGAAGAAAAAAAGCGTTTCCGTTGATTTTAACGACGAGGAGACGGTAAATGCGCTTGATCTTAAGTCGGATGAGGGAATACGCGTTTTCGATGAGAGCGGAATAATATCGATTGCAGAGCGCGTGCTGAATGAAAATGAGTTCAGAATACTCGTTATGCACGCGGTGAACGATATGAAATTTAAAGAGGTTGCACGGCTTGTCGGAGGATTTGAAGCGACGGTCAGGTGGCAATATAACAACGCGATCAAAAAGGTAAAATCTGCTTATGAAAGGAGCTCGGCGGTATGACGAATAAGGAATTTGAATCGCTTATAAAGAAAAACTGTGATATAACCCCGAGTGAGTCTCATAGGGAAGCGACGGTGAAGGCTATGCGCGATGAAATGGCGGCAAGGGCAGTCGGAAAGATGCGCAAAAAGACTCAAGCTCCGATATGGAAAAGGCTTGCTCCCATTGCGGCGTGCTTCGTTTTCATATTCGCCGCGCTCGGCGGATTCCTGTTTATGAGGGGCGAAAATTATCAGACGGTATATATCGACGTTAACCCCTCGGTCGCACTGTCGGTAAACAGATTCGGCAAGGTCAACGAGGTTGAATATATAAACGGCGATGCACGCGAAGCGCTTAAGGGCGTTGAGGTTGAGGGCAAGAAGACTGTAGACGCACTTGAAGCAGTTATCGAGGCTTACGGTGAGAGCGGTTATTTCGAAGAGGAAGCAGAGCTTTATATAAGCGCCTCGGGAAAGAAGACCGATAAGCTCCTCGAAAAGCTTGAAAAGCGCGCCGAAGAGGTAAAGGGCGATAAGAAATATAACGTAAACACCTGCAAGGTCACGAAAGAGGACCGCGCTATTGCCGCCGAGCTCGGCATCTCCCCCGGAAAATATAAGGTCATCCGCGAGGTCATAGCCGATAACCCCGAGCTTGAAGCCGAGAATCTTAAGGACCTGTCAATGAAGGAGCTTAAAGAGCTTCTTTCGGATGACGGCGGAAAGAATAACGGCAACGGCAACGGTAACGGCAAGGATAAAGATAAAAACAACAAAAAATAAGTGAATTGTCAATAGAAGTGCAACACTTTTAAGAAAGATTTTGCAATTCCAAGTTAAAAGAATCCTGAGCAGAAATATAATTTAAACATTTGCGGGGTCTGTTGTTAATTAACGACA
>JAZLEH010000131.1:0-2586 GCA_045615165.1 Eubacteriales bacterium
ACGGGCCCCATCCCTCTGCGTGAGGATCGATCTTGTTCTTGATTCCGTCAAGTCCCGCCATAAGGATAGCAGCGTAGCAGAAGTACGGGTTGCAGGTCGCATCGGGGTTACGAAGCTCGAAGCGGAGCTTTTCGGGGCTCTTTGCGTAAGCGGGAATTCTGATTACGGCAGAGCGGTTAGAGGTAGCGTATCCAACGGTAACGGGGGCTTCGAATCCGGGAACGAGTCTCTTGAAGGAGTTGGTCGAGGGGTTTGTTATAGCGCAGAGAGATGCGATGTGCTTAAGAAGTCCGCCCATAAAGTAATGCGCGGTCTCGGAGAGGTTCGCATATCCGTTGTCATCGGAGAAGACGGGCTTTCCGTCCTTCATAAGAAGCATGTGAACGTGCATACCGCTTCCTGCCTCGCCGTAGATGGGCTTGGGCATAAAGGTTGCGGTCTTATCGTACTTAAGCGCGGTGTTGTGGATGATATATTTGATCATCATGGTTGCGTCGGACATATGAACGACCTCACCGAGCTGGGGCTCAATTTCAAACTGACCGGAGGCGGCAACCTCGGGGTGATGATAATTGATCTCAATTCCTGCATCCTTCATATGCATGCACATTTCGCTGCGGCACTCGTAGGAAACGTCAAAGGGCTTTGCGATATGATAGTTCTTCTGCTTGGGAACGATTACGCCGAGTCCGTCAGCGCCGCTGTTCCAATAGGACTGAACTGCGTCAACGGATGCCGCAACGCAATCGGGGTCAACGCACCATTTTACGTTATCAAAGAGATAAAATTCAAATTCGGGGAGGATGTACATAGTGTCGGCAACGCCGCTATCCTGCATAGCCTTTACTGCCGCCTTGATAATATTTCTCGGATACTGGGGGAGGGGGAGGTTTTCGGGTGAGTCGATGATCATCGCATTACCCGTCATAGAGAGCGTTGGGATAGAGCAGAAGGGATCGATAACCGCGGTGTCGGGATCGGGGATGAATACCATATCGCTCTTTTCAACAACTGCGTAACCGTAGTTTGAAGCGTCAAAGCCGATTCCGCTCTTCATAGTTTCCTCGGAAAAGTTGTCTGCGGGAATAGTAACGTGACGGTACTGACCGTTGATATCAACCATTTTAAAGTCGACCATCTTGATACCGTGCTCTTTAATAAGAGCGAGGATGTCCTGAACGTTTTTTGCCATTTTAGTTTCTCCTTTAATATTTATAATTATTTTATGAAAATATTATAGCACAGAATTTTAGGAAATTCAATATCGGAAGGGAGATTATATGAAAAAAGTATTCACAAGATTCTGAATTATTGAAAATAACTAAATGAGTATCCGAAATTTTGTAAATCTTCTTATCGGATTCATCTTCACTACGATCGGATTCATCTTCACTACGATCGGATTCGCCTTAGCGCCTGCGATGGGAGCTATTGCTCTTATAGCGACGGTTGTTGCGATTTGCGTTATTGCTCCATCGTCTTCAAGGTCTAAGATCGTAACTGAGGCGTCAACTCTCGCTCAGCAGGATGATTCAGAAGACTTAGACGTAGTAGATATGGAAGAATCTTCGTCCGATAATAGCGAAGACAATAGTAATTAAAATTTTATCGAGGGGGCATCGTCAGGATGCCCTCTTTTTTGAATTAAGTATTGAATAATGTCTTGGTTTGTGGTAAAATTATTTCACTATAACAAACGGAGTTGTGTATGAGTATAATATATAGGAAGGCATCGGCGCTTGATGCATCGGCGCTTCTTTTGCATATTTCCACCGTCGGCGGTGAGACGGATAATCTTTCGTTTGGGGCGGACACGTTTAATATATCGCCTGAACGAGAGGCTAAGTTTATCGATCGATTTGCAAGAAGTTGCGATGACGTTATGTTCGTTGCACTTGACGGTGAGAAGGTTGTTGGAAATGCGATTGTTGAGCGGAATAAGGTGAAAAGATATAATCACAGAGCTGAGATATCAATAACTGTTTTGAAGGATTATTGGGGGCAGGGGATTGGCTCGGAGCTTATGCGGATGATGATCAATTTTGCGAAGAGCGTAAAAATCGAGAGTTTATATCTTGAGGTGCGCGGTGATAATGAACGCGCAATATCGCTTTATAAGAAGTTCGAATTTGAAAAGATTGGCGAGTATAAAGGGTATTTTAAGATAAATAATTCCTATTATGACGCGCATTTTATGGTATTAAACGTATAGTTTTTAAAAAACTTAAAAAAATTTCAAAAAACCACTTGACAAGTAAGAAATGATGTAGTATAATAGACAAGCTGACCGCAGAAAACGGCAGCGCTTGATCATTGAAAATTGAACAACAAGAAATTTCTGAACGCACTGAAAAGTGCAGAGGAATCTCGTTAATAACACTTTGAAAGAATAATACTCAAATAAGTAAGAAAGCTAAGACAAATTTAGCTCTGAAAAAGGTATCGACTCTACGAGAGTAGAGAAAAGATATACAATTTTTTAGAGAGTTTGATCCTGGCTCAGGATTAACGCTGGCGGCGTGCATAACACATTCAAGTCGAACGAACGTTGGAGCTTCGGTTCTGACGTTAGTGGCGGACGGGTGA
>JAZLEH010000132.1:0-2159 GCA_045615165.1 Eubacteriales bacterium
GAGGAAATACTTCACCCTTAAAAACGGAAAGATTAACGCCGTCGAAAAGCATATTCTGCATTTTCGTAACGCCGCCGTCGTATATCGTGGAGTTCTTGAAAATTATTTTCATACTCAATATACCTCTCTGCCTTTACTATAATATTCGATATATTATATCATATTACTATATAAAAAGTCAATAGAAAAAATAAATAAAAAGAAGGGAGTTCAGAAACGAAAAAATGAAACAGAATTGACAAAACGCCCACCGTATGATAGAATAAGAAAAAACGCAAACGGAGAAATAAAATGCTTCTATTCTACGTAAGACACGGAGACCCGATATATAACCCCAACTCCCTCACCCCTCTCGGAAGAAGACAGGCGGAAGCGGTGGCAAAAAGACTTGCACTTTACGGTATCGACGAGTTATACGCATCTCCCTCGACAAGAGCAATGCAAACGGCAGAGCCGACCTCGGAGATTCTTAAGCTCAATATAAATCCTCTCGATTTTGCGGATGAGGCGCACGTTTGGCGCGATCTTACCTGTCAAAGAGACGACGGTAAGCAGACTTGGCTCTTCCAATATCCAAAAATGAGAGCGCTTTTGACCTCTCCCGAGGTACGCTCCCTCGGCGACGAGTGGTATAAGCATCCCGAGCTTACGAGCTATGAGGCGGGAATCAAGCGTGTGTACGACGAGACGGACAAGTTTTTCGCATCCCTCGGCTACGAGCACGAGAGATATACGGGAAGATATAAGGTGACTGCGCATAACGATAAGCGCATCGCGATCTTTGCGCATCAGGGATTTGGTTTAGCATTTCTCTCATCCCTGCTTGATATTCCTTATCCTGCTTTTTCGACTCATTTCGACATCTCGCACAGTAATCTCACGGTTATCGAGTTTAAGGAGGAGGAGAACGGTTATTCGATACCATGCGTTCTCACCCATTCGAACGACTCGCATATTTATAAAAGCGATTTGCCGACAAAATACGAAAACAGAATATATTTTTAACAACGAAAAGAGCGCCCGCAATTGGCGCTCCTTTTAAATTTATGTAAGTCCTATAAGAAGAATCGCGCCCACGCCGAGAACGAAGCCGACAATGCGCCTTGGGGAGAGTCTTTCCTTAAAGCACACGATCGAGATAACGCTCGTGAGAATAAGGCTTCCGACGTTTAATACGGGGAAGTGAACGACGGAGGGGAGCTTGCCTGCAAGCTTCAGGTTAAGGAAGTTGAGGCATCCGACCGAAGCTCCGAGAACGAGGGGGAATAATATCGAAGAGCCGAGGCTTGCCTTTTTCTCTTTTACCTCGCAGTCCTCGCTCGGGCGGGAGATGAAATACATCGCAAGAGAGAAGAGGGCAGAGAAGAGAAGCGCCAGCACGAGGAAGAGATTAAGCTCGCTCGAAAAGTCGGATTTCTGATGCGTTTTCTGAATAATGGCGTTTGCGCCCGAGCCGAGTGTTGCAAGAGCGACGAATACGAGCCAGACGGCGTTAGCCCTTCCTCCCCCGCGCTCAAATACTATAAGGAAGAGAGAGACGAGAAGGATTCCGACGCCGACGAGCTGCCATACCGAAACGCGCTCGCTCCAGACGATGCTCGCGAATATTATCGGAATAAGGAAGGATGACGAGTAGATAAGCGTCGTTATAGAGGCGGGGCCGGTTGCCATAGCCTTCATCTGCGTAAACTGCGTGAATCCGACCGAAAAGCCGAAGCCTATCGCAAGCAAAAGCGAGAAAAGAGAGATGTCCGATAGGTTTTTAAGGTCGCGCGCGGCGAAAGCGAGCGCCACGAGAAACGCGACGAGGAAGGATTTGAAATTAACGAGATAGGAGTCGCGCCCCTTTGCGCTTCCGCAAAGCTTGCAGAAGATCGCCTTTCCGCTTGAGGCGGCGGTCGCGACGACGAGAAGCAGATAATCCATAAATTACTCCCAATGACGTTTTACGTATAGATTTTATCACCTTTTTCGGGCGAATGCAATATAAATATCAGAAAAGCACTTGTATTTTTTTGCATTTGTGGTAAAATGGATTTAATAAATTCGAAGGAGTTAACGATGCAGACTGTCAGACTCGGAAGAACCGGTCTCGTAGTTTCGAAGAACGGATTCGGCGCGCTCCCCGTGCAACGCGTCGGAATGGACGAGGCGGTAAA
>JAZLEH010000133.1:0-22224 GCA_045615165.1 Eubacteriales bacterium
ACACTACCGTTATTGGCAGAAGCGGTATTCCGTTTGAGGTTCAAATCCGTACTCGCCAGATGCACGAGGAGGCTGAATACGGTATCGCGGCTCACTGGAAATATAAATCGGGCGAACGCTCCGATAGCAATATGGACGACAAGCTCAGATGGATCGCGAAGATTCTCGAATCGGATGAAAACACGCGCGACCCCGATGAATTTATGCGTTCATTCAAAACCGATATATTCCACGACGAAACCTTCGTTTTCACTCCGAAGGGTGACGTAATTTCGCTTCCGCTTAACTCGACCGTTATCGACTTCGCATACGCGATCCATTCCGCGGTAGGTAACAAGATGACGGGCGCGAAGGTCAACGGAGTTATAGTTCCGATCGATAAAGTGCCGAAGAACGGCGATATCATCGAAATTATCACCTCACAGGCATCAAAAGGACCTAGCCGAGACTGGCTTAATATCGTCAAAACGGGCGAAGCAAGAAGCAAGATCAGACAATGGTTCAAAAAGGAACGCCGTCAGGAAAACATCGAGGTTGGACGCGCCGAGGTTGATAAGGAGCTTCGCAAATACGGCAAGCCCTGCACCGAAGCTCAGCTTTCGGATATTATCGCGCAGGTAGCAAGAAGAGTCGGTATCAATAATGCAGACGACTTCTATAACACGCTCGGATTCGGAGGCATTTCTCTTCAGCGCTTTATGCCCAAGATCAAGGAAGAGATTGATAAGATAAACGCAGAGGAAACGAAGCCTGCAAGCGCAGAGGAAGAGATTGCCAAGCTTAAAATGGCGCCCACGAATCGTCATAAATCCAACGGCGGCATTATAATCGACGGTGAAGCCGGATGTCAGATCAAATTCGCAAGGTGCTGCAATCCGCTCCCCGGTGATAAGATCGTTGGATTCGTTACGAGGGGATTCGGTGTTTCAATTCACAAGGCTGACTGTCCCAACGTTATATCCTCGAGAAGAGTTGAAGAAAATATATCCCGCTGGGTTCACGCGGAATGGGAAGCGGTTGATTCAACCAACGCATCCTTACCCACATACGAAGCGCAGATACAGATCGAAGCAGAGGACCAGATCGGAGTTATCGCCGCAATTTCAATGGCACTCGCAGATATGAAGGTCTCTATTTCGCAGATCAATACGCAGATGCAGAAAAACGGCAACGCCATAATCAATCTCGTAATAGGATGTAAGAGCACGTCGCACTATGCGGCGATAGTTTCAAAGCTTCGCTCAGTTTCCTCGGTTTTGTCAGTTTCCCGCGGATTCAGCAAATAAAGGAACTTTTTATGATTGCAGTTATACAAAGATCAAATTGCGCTACGGTATACGCGGACGGCGAATTCTCCGGCGAGATAGGCAAGGGGTTATATATTCTCCTTGGAGTTCTCAAGGGGGATGAGGCGCGCGATGCCGAGCTTCTTTCGGAAAAGATTTCGAAGCTTCGCATTTTCTGCGATGAAAACGATAAAATGAATCTCTCCGTAATGGATATAGACGGCGAGATAATGGTCGTTTCAAACTTCACGCTCGGCGCAAATTACGCCCACGGAAACAGACCGGATTATTTCAATTCCGCGCCGCCCGAGGAAGCCGAAAAGCTTTACGAATATTTCATTGAATTGATCTCAAAAAAAGTCAAGCATACCGCAACCGGAAAATTCGGAGCTGATATGCGGACTGAGCTTTCCACTGACGGTCCTGTGACTATCGTTATGAATTCAGAGATGTTGAAAGGAAAGCAGAAATGATTCTCAACATCGACGGAAACATAAACAGATATTACGTTCAGACCCTCTGTATGATATTCTTTCCCGGCTCAACATTCGGCGAAAACGAGGAGAGCGGCGAGGACATACCCGAGGTAACCGTCCACGTTTTATCCGAGGACAAAAAATCGGTTACGGCATACGTTGCGATAAAGCTTAACGACAGAGTTTGCGAAGCAACCGAGACCGTTTCAACCGACGAGGAGATCGTTATCGCAACGCATTCATCGATCGCCGTCGGAAGAGCGTTGTTTGCCGCAGGAAAGGAGCTTCTCGGTCATATACCGCCGTGGGGAATCCTTACGGGTATCCGCCCTGCAAAGGTAGCGGGTCAGCTTCTTAAAAGCGGAAAGGGTATAATAAAAACAAAGAGGATAATGAGAGACGAATACTTCCTCAATCCTCAGAAGGCGGCACTCGCCGTTTCTGTTGCTTCAAACGAAATGAAGCTTCTTAAAAAAATGCCGAAGGATACCTGCTCGCTTTATATATCCATTCCTTTCTGCCCATCGAGATGCGCGTATTGCAGCTTTGTCTCATACACTACGCCGAGGCTTTTATCCCTTATCGACGATTATCTCGACTCCCTTATTATCGAGCTTGATGAAAAGCTTAAGATAATAAAGAAATGCAATCTCAGGCTTATGACGATATATATTGGAGGCGGAACGCCGACAACGCTCTCGCATCACCAGCTTGAACGCATATTCAAGAAGATAAAGCAACACGTTAACACGGATGAATTGACTGAATTCACGCTTGAAGCAGGTCGCCCTGACACGATAACCGCAGAAAAGCTCAAGGTCGCAAAAAAATACGGCGTTACAAGAATCAGCGTTAATCCGCAGACTCTTAACGACGAGATCCTTCGTGAGATCGGAAGAAAGCACACCGTGGAAGATTTCTATAAGGCTTACGAAATTGCAAAAAAGAGCGGAATACGCGACATCAACGTTGATCTTATTGCAGGGCTTCCGAACAATTCCTTCAAGGATTTCTCAGAGACTGTTGATAAGATCATTGAGCTTGAGCCAACCAATATAACGGTACATACCTTCTGCGTTAAAAAGGCTTCAGATGCGCTAAAAAATAACTCCAGCATCTATTCGATCAACGTTACGGATGCCACGAAGGGCGTGTCATATGCCCAACTGAAGGCTAAATTCGCAGGCTATAAGCCTTATTATATGTACAGGCAAAAAAACACCGTTTCTAATCTTGAAAACGTTGGTTTTTCACTCGAGGGTCACGAGGGTATGTATAATATATATATGATGGAAGAAACTCAAACCATTTTCGGCGTCGGCGCGGGTGCGGTAACCAAGCTCGTTAACTACAGACCGGACGAGGAAGGCGGCACTCTCATAAACAGGATCTTCAATCCAAAATATCCTTACGAATATCTGCGACTCAAAACCGATGAGAAATGTATCGAAAACAGCGAGAAGCAACGCGCGCAGATATACGAATTTTTTAAAATTACCGAATAATTTAATATAAAGCCAAAATCGCTAATACAATTTATTAGCGATTTTATTTTTTGAAAGGCTTTAAACATGCTAACACAAGAGAAAGAGACGAAAAAGCTCATAACGGGAGTAATGTCTTTAACGATTTCAAGCTTTATAGTAAAATTACTCGGTCTTATTTATAAATTGCCACTCTCCTATATGCTGACAGACGAGGGAATGGGATATTTTAACTCGGCGTATACGGTATACACCTTCTTCTTTATCGTTTGCACTGCCGGTGCGCCAAAGATAATGTCGGTCATAATTGCAGAAGCCGAAGCAAGGCACGAGTCGGATATTGGGGAAGCAATATACAAAAAAATATTTCGCGCATTCCTCGTTTTCGGCATAGTTCTTTCTATAATATTCGTTTTATCAGCAAGGATGATATCCGATTTAATAGGCAACAGCGGAGCCTATTTATCGATGCTTGGAGTCGCGCCGTCGATACCGTTTATATGTGCCGCAGGCATAATAAGAGGATACTTTAACGGTAGAATGAGCTTTATACCGATTGCAATTTCCGAGATCATTTCGGGGCTATCGAGGGTGATTTTCGGAATCATTCTTTGCATCGTATCGCTCAAGATGGGGTTCGGAATCGTTGCAACCTCGGCATTCACCATAACGGGGTCTACGCTAGGCGCTTTTCTCGGATTCGTTTATTTAAAATCAGTTAAAAACAAACAATTAACGCATAATAATACAAGGCAGAAAACTTTATTTTCTCACGAATACAAGATCTCATTTTTCATAAAATCGGCAGTTCCTCTGACACTCACAGGTATACTCGGAAGTCTTGGAGCAATAATAGACCTCGGTATTATTATGAATAATCTTAAGAAAACCGGACTCAGCGAATTTCAAGCGGATATAATTTACGGCAACTACACGACGCTTGCGATTCCGATGCTCAATCTCGTAGGATCGTTTTTAATGCCGATATGCGCGGCGTTGCTTCCATCGCTTGCCATGCAATCCGTGAAAGAGGACAAAAAAGAATTAGCGCAAAGGCTGAATAAACTGTACGAAGTCATCCTTATATTTATAATACCCATTTCGCTTTTGTTCCTTTTAAGAGCGGAAGATATTCTGATGTTTTTATTTGATGACACAAGCGCAAGACTATCAGCACCGATGCTCACGATACTCGCTCCGGGAATATTCTTTATGTGCTTATCAACGGTAACGAACACAGCACTTGAATCACAAGGGAATACCTACGCACCGCTTGTATCTCTTCTCATTTCCACTATAACAAAGCTGGGACTTACTTATTATCTTACCTCACGTAGCGAAATTTCCGTTATCGGAGCGCCGATTGCCACGGCGGTTGCATATTTTACGGGATTTGTGATTTCACTATTTTACCTAAAAAAATACGTAGATAACGACCTTCGCATCTTAAAATCCATCTTTATTCCAACTGCTTACTCATTTGCAGCGCACGTTATCTCAGCTCTTGCATTTAACACCGTCTCATTGAATCAAAGTCTCGCTTTTATTCTTAAAATGCTTGTTTTCGGAGCGATATATTCGATCGTATTTCTTAAATATTTACCTAAAAGCAAAAAAGCTTTACAAAAACTGTCAAAATGTACAAAAAGCTAGTAAATAAATTATATATATGGACGAAATTGCATAAAAGGGGTACATAAATACTTGAAATTATAGGAAAATATTGATATAATAGATTTATCAAATATTTTGAAAGGATTTTTAAACATGAACAAGACTAATCTCGTAGACGTTGTTGCTGCTGCAACCGGCGTATCTAAAAAGGAAGTAGACGCAGTTGTTTCCGCTGCATTCAATGAAATCGTATCCGCACTTAAGGCAGGCGATAAGGTTCAGCTTATCGGCTTCGGTACCTTCGAGGTTAAGGCTACTGCTGAAAGAGAAGGCCGCAACCCCAAGACCGGCGAAACCATCAAGATCGCTGCAGCGAAGAAGCCCGTATTCTCCGCATCCAAGGTTCTTAAAGACGAAGTTAACGCTTAAGCTTAATGCGTCTTGACAAGTACCTAAAGGTTTCCAGACTTATCAAAAGACGGACCGTCGCAAACGACGCTTGCGATTCTGCAAGGGTTTCCGTTAACGGCAGGTCTGCAAAAGCATCCTATGACGTAAAATTAGGCGATGAGATATCCGTTTCCTTTGGTTCGAAGACCGTTACGATACGCGTCCTTGACATTAGAGAAACGACTAAAAAAGCCGAGTCACAGGGAATGTATGAGATTATTTCCGAAACCGATGCATAATCATCAAAATAACGCATATTCTTTAAATGGAATATGCGTTATTTTTTTATTTGGAGGAAAAATGGAAGCTAAGGATACCAAGGATAAATTACATACTCTGATACTTGAAAACAGAACGAGGCTTACGATAGACGGAATAAACAACGTTGTCGGATTTGACGAGGATGGAATCGAGCTTAACTCAACTCACGGAAGAATATTTATTGAAGGTAGCGAGCTTGAAATCGACGAGCTGACACACGAAGATGGCAAAATACGTATTTCCGGTAACGTGAACGGCATTTACTACAAAGTAAAGAAGGACGAAGCTAATATATTCAAAAGGATATTTAAATGATCTATTTTAAAACGAGCGAGATCATTTTTTCAATATACTCGTCAGCAATACTTGGAGTGATATTCGGGATTCTGTATTCCTCGTCGCTTGAGACCCTCGGTTATTTAAAGAAATTTATATCGCTTCCATTTCAATGCTTAAAAAACGCACGGAAATTCTCTGTAAAGCGTATATTTATCATTTCATTTGAAAAAAATAATACCAAAATAAGTAAAATATCAAAAAACATATACGAATTTCTGATCTTTACTTTATTTGGATGTTTTACAATAATTCTTTCCTATATCGCGCTTGACGGAGTATTCCGATTATACGTACTTGTGATCATAGGTTTTTTCTTTATGATATCAAAAAGCACGATCGGAAATTTCTCTCGAAAAACACTTAGCTTAATTTATTCGTGCATTTATTTTACACTATCGTTTATATTAACTCCGCCACTGATACCAATAACGAAATTAAGTATCCTCTTAAACGAAAAATCCGTACGTATTATAAATGCGATTAAGAGAAAAATCGGTATAATGAATTCAGATCGATTAAAAAGAAAAAAGACAGAAGAATTAAGAAAAGAATTAAAAGTAAAATAAGGAGCAATATGGACAGAAGCCTTGCCGCATATTATTTTCATCAGGGAACGAATTACAAATCGTACGATTATATGGGATGCCATATATCAAAGATAGGCAACGAGTTTTATCACACGTTCAGAGTTTGGGCGCAACGCGCGGAAGAGGTCGTTCTTATCGGAGATTTTTGCAATTGGACAGACGGAATTAAAATGGCAAGGATAACGGAGAAGGGGATCTTTGAAGCCGTGATCAAATCTAAAACGAGCCTCGAGGGATCAAGCTACAAATATTTGATAAAAAACGGCACAAGATCGGTCTATAAGGCAGACCCGTACGCAAATTATTCAAAAGGTGGCAAAGACGGCGCAAGTATAATATACAGATCGCGGTATAAATGGAACGATATTGAATGGTTGAAGCGACTCAAGAAAACGAATCACAAGACAGAACCGCTCAATATATACGAGCTGCATCTCGGAAGCTTTATACGAAAAAGCAACGGTGAATTTTATTCTTACAGAGAATTAGCCGAATATATAGTTCCGTATATCAAATATATGGGTTATACGCACGTTGAATTTTTGCCAATCGCTGAGCATCCGTTTTATGATTCGTGGGGGTATCAGATCTGCTCCTTCTTTGCTCCAAGCGCAAGATACGGTAGCCCCGATGATCTTAAGTTTTTGATCGATAAGCTGCACGAGAATGGAATAGGCGTCATTCTTGATTGGGTTTGCGCGCATTTTCCGAAGGATGAGTGGGGGCTTTTTGAGTTTGACGGTGCATACGCTTATGAATACCAAGGAAGCGACAGAATAGAGTCAAGGAGCTGGAAAACGCGCATGTTTGACCTCGGCCGTGAGGAGGTTCAATCATTCCTTATTTCGTCAGCTATATACTTTATTAACGAATTCCATATTGACGGCGTAAGAGTTGATGCGGTTGCGTCGATCTTATACCTTGATTATGATAAAAACGATGGCGAATGGATACCGAACGTACACGGAGAAAATATAAACTTAGAGGGAGTAGCATTTCTTAAAAAGCTTAATACAGCAGTTATAAACGAAAAGAAAAACGTGCTTATGATTGCGGAGGAATCGGGAACCTTTACAAATCTTACCTCGCCCTTAGAAGATGGTGGACTCGGCTTTACAATGAAATGGAATATGGGATTTGCAAACGACGCCTTCGATTATATGAAAACGGATCCAATATACCGTAAATACAAGCACAAAGCTCTTAATTTCCCCTTAATGTACGCATATAAGGAAAACTACGTCTTACCAATATCGCACGACGAGGTAGTCCACGGCAAGCTTTCTCTCATAAATAAAATGCACGGAGGATATGAGGACAAGTTTTGGCAGATGCGTGCATTTATGATTTACTTTATGACCTTTCCGGGTAAAAAGCTAACTTTTATGGGTACGGAGTTTGCACAGTTCAGAGAATGGGATCACCTCTCCGAGCTTGAATGGTTTATGCTAGGATACGATCAGCACAGATATATGCGAGATTTTATCAGAGAGCTTAATCTATTTTACACAAGACGACGCGAATTATGGGAGCTTGACTTTGATCCCAAGGGATTTGAGTGGATATACGCAGACGAAAACGATAAAAATATGATCGCTTACAAGAGACTAGCTTCGGATGGTGACGAGATTTTGATTTTCACAAATTTCTCGGGTATTGAAGAGACGGTGGCATATGATTCAAAGAATCTCATCTGCATTTTCGACAGTGGGAGAAGCCCTGTGCTTGAAGAAAACGAAATAATTCTTAAGCCTTTTTCCGCGTGTATTTTTGAACGAAAAAGAATAAAGCTTTACAACTTAACAAGCAATCTTAAATAAGGAGTGTATATGTACTATAAAAAGGAATGCATTGCGATGCTTCTTGCAGGAGGACAAGGATCCAGATTATACGGCCTTACAAAGCATACGGCAAAGCCCGCCGTCAGCTTTGGGGGAAAATATAAGATAATTGATTTTCCGCTATCAAACTGTATAAATTCGGGGATCGACACGGTTGGAGTGCTTACGCAATACCAACCTCTTATGCTCAACGAGTACATAGGAAAGGGTACTCCGTGGGATCTCGATAGGACGAGGGGTGGTCTTTCAATCCTTCCGCCTTATCAAAAGAAGAACGATTCCGATTGGTATAAGGGAACGGCAAATGCAATATATCAGAATATAGATTTTATAAAGAAATATTCACCGGACCACGTTCTTGTTCTGGCGGCAGACCATATATACAAGATGAATTACCGAAAAATGATCGAGGAGCATAAGAAAACAAACGCCGCCTGCACGATAGCAACGATAACGGTACCAATCGAGGAAGCAGCAAGATTCGGCATCTGTGCGACAAACGATCAAGGAAAAATTATATCCTTCGAGGAAAAGCCGAAAAATCCAAGCGGAAATCAGGCGTCAATGGGGATATACGTTTTTAAAACGAAAGAGCTTATAGAATATCTTGAAGAGGATAACGAGGACTCTTTTTCTGACAACGATTTTGGCAAAAACATAATACCCAAAATAATCAAAAAAGGAGATATCGTCTACGCCTATAGATTTACGGGATATTGGAAGGACGTCGGAACGATCTCATCGCTTTGGGAAGCAAACATGGATCTTATAGGAAACGATCCAAAGCTTATTATAAAAGATAACAATTTCAGAATATATTCGAGAAATTTCGCAAGAGCTCCTCAATTTATCGCAGATAATGCAGTAATAAAGAACTCACTCGTATCAGAAGGATGCGTAATAAAAGGAAGAGTAGAAAACTCCGTGCTTTCAGGCGGTGTATTGGTCGAGGAAGGAGCGATCGTTAAGGATTCGGTAATAATGGATGACGTCAAGGTTATGAAAAATGCAGAGGTGTACACTGCAATCGTCGATTCAGGGGTATCCGTTGCCATAGGAGATAAAATAGGAAAGAACACGGGAAAAAGCCAAGACGTTATAATAATTGAAAAAGCATCCAAAGCGAGAGAAATTGCAGGAGAGGGGTGACGAGGTATGTCAACAAACGCCGTGGGAATAATCTTTTCAAATCCGGGAAATAAAATATTATCGCGTCTGACGTACGACAGAACGCTATCAGCTATACCGTACGCGTGCAGATACAGACTGATCGATTTTGCGCTCTCTAATATGGTAAATTCGGATATATCAAGCGTTAACGTAATAGCAAGCTATAATTACAGATCTCTCCTTGAGCATATCGGAAGTGGTAAGGATTGGGATCTTGCGAGAAGATCGGGCGGTATAAATATAATTTCCCCCTTCCAGCCAACGAATTCGGATGGCGCGCGCTCGTTCAAAAGCCATATCGAATCCCTGATAAGCATAAGAGAATATATATACGAATTTAAAGAAGAATTCGTTGTTCTGACCGACTCAAACTGTGTTTTAAATATAGATCTTTCCGACGTAATAAAAAGGCACGCATCCTCAAATGCGCAAATCACCTTCGTCACAGCACTTATAACGCCGGAATACACCTCAAAAATCCCCGTAATGCTCGTTTCTTCAAGCTCGGGTAGAATTACAGACATATCACTTGGAACGTCATACAATCAAAGGAATCCGGAACTCGCGCTTAACATCTTCGTTTTAAGAACCAATGAACTGAAAAAGATGATCGAGGAAGCCATCGCTTATTCGAAGAAAAGCTTCACCGAAATGCTGATCGACGGACTAAAAAGGGGAAATTATCAATCGTATTGCTTCGACGGATATTTTGCACATATAACGAGCTTTCTTGACTATTATAAGCATTCAATCCTGCTTACCGGAAACTGCGATGCAAGAACCCAATTGCTTTCAAATCCTCATAGACCGATATACACACGCGTTCACAATTCGTTTCCTACCTTTTATTCGGGAAGCGGACGCGCAGAAAACTCGATCATTGCAGACGAGTGCGAAATAAAAGGTGAGGTAATCAATTCCGTTATATTCCGCGGCGTACACGTTGGAGAAGGTTGCAAAATCGTTGACTCAATAATTTTTCACGGTTCATATATCGATAGAAATGCGAGCCTTGTATCAGTCGTAAGCGATAAAAACGTTTATATAACTCGCTCATCAGAGCTAAAAGGAACGAATTCACTCCCGATCTATATCGAAAAGGGCAGAAAGGTGTAATAATGAAAATATTATTCGTTGCAAGCGAGGCCGCACCATATTCCTCGAGCGGAGGCCTCGGAGACGTAATAGGATCGCTTCCAAAGGAGCTTGTTAAGCTTGGTGAAAATTTATCAATAACGGTTATAACGCCGCTATACAGATCGACCCGCGAGAATTTTTCAAAAGAACTCAGCGAATATAAAACTATTGATTTTAATCTTTCATGGCGTAAAACCGGCGCGAAATATTATAAATTGACACAGGGTAGCGTATCATACGTTTTCGTCGAGAATAATTATTATTTTGACAGAGACAGACTTTACGGCGAATATGATGACGGTGAACGATTTGCATTCTTTTCAATGTCTGCAATTGAGTTTTTGCGTAGTGAAAGCGAAAAAAACGATATCCTGCACGCTCACGATTGGCAAACGGCGTTAAGCATCGTTTATCTTAAAAGGCTCTATCAACACGATGAAAAGCTAAAAGATCTAAAAACGGTATTTACAATTCACAATATTGAATATCAAGGCAAGTTCGGTCTTGATATACTTGGTGACGTTTTTGGCCTCAATGATAACGTAAGGAACGATATCGAGTTTGACGGATGTATCAACCTTATGAAAAGCGGAATAATGCTTGCCGATTACGTAACGACCGTGAGTCCAAGCTATGCAGATGAATTAAAATACGATTTTTATTCCTTTGGATTATCTGAAATAATCAAAGCAAACGAAGAAAAGCTGTACGGGATAATAAACGGTATAGATTACGATATATATTCACCGCAAAACGATGAGTCGTTATATAAAAAATACTCATTAAGAAACTTCAGATCCGGCAAAACCGAAAACAAGATATGCTTACAAAGAGATATAGGGCTTGATGTAAACGCTGAAATTCCTCTTCTTATAATGATAACTCGCCTTACAAAGCAAAAGGGAATCGACCTATTTCTTCACATAGCACGCGAAGTTCTATCCGAAGAGGTTCAATTCGTTATACTTGGATCAGGAGACTATGAATATGAAAAAGAAATTAAAATACTTGAATATCAGGATCGCCGCTTTAAGGCTATAATTGGATTCAATCGTGAGCTATCGCACAAAATATATGCTGCGGGGGATATATTCCTTATGCCGTCAAAGCAAGAGCCTTGCGGGCTTTCGCAGCTGATTGCCTGCTCGTACGGTTCAGTGCCGATAGTCAGAAACGTTGGAGGTCTGAAAGACACGATAATACCGTACGGATGCGATAATTCAAATGGGTTTAAGTTTGATAATTATAACGCGCACGACTTCCTTTCAGAGATAAAAAAAGCACTCGACCTATACCGTAATAACAAAAAAGAATGGAACGAAATTCTAAAAAGAAGTATGAAGGCAAAACACAGTTGGACAAATTCTGCCAAAGAATATTTGGCTATTTATAAGAAAGATGAAAAAAACAAATGAGTGATAAAAGCATAAGCGACAATCTTAGAAGAAAAAAGCTGCTAACCAAAAAGGAACTGAATGAAATGATCATATCCAAGCTCGGGATCAACGGCACAACGGATATAAAATCAGCGTCGGATAAGCAGCTTTATATTGCAACCGTGCAAGCAATAAAAGATATTCTTATCGATTCAAGACGGAGATTTCAAAAAAGAGTCAGAGCAACGCGCGGAAAAAAGATATGCTATATGTGTATGGAATTTCTCGTAGGAAGATCGTTAAAAGCAACCGCTCTTTCGCTTGGGATATACAAAGACTTATGCAACATACTCAGAGAGTGTGAAACCTCGTTTGATCGCATAGCCGAATACGAAAAAGACCCCGGACTCGGAAACGGAGGACTCGGCAGACTTGCGGCGTGCTTTCTTGATTCCTTGACCTCACTCGACTACTATGCAAACGGATATTCACTTCTATACGAAACGGGGCTATTCAAGCAAAAAATCATAGACGGTGAACAAATAGAATTGCCGGACGAATGGCTTGATAGCGGATCACATTGGCTGGTCGCTCATCCAGAGCAAAGTGTAACCGTAAAATTCGGTGGAAAAATCGAGGAAAGATGGGATAACGGACAATTAAAAATTATATATACTGACTACGACGAGGTCGTAGCGATACCGTTTGATCTTCTTATACCGGGTGATTTAACGAACGCCACGAATAAGATCAGACTTTGGAAAGCAGGACAGATCGAAGCGCGCGCACCATATCAGCCTTATAATTCCTCGGATTCGATTATTACGAAGCAGCTTTATCCCAAGGACGAGCATGATGAGGGCAAGCTTTTGCGACTTACGCAACAGTATCTTCTCGTATCTGCATCACTTCAAAGCATTATAAGCGATTATTTCAAGGATCACGGATCTTTATCCGGATTTTGTGAAAACGTTTTAATTCATATTAATGACACCCATCCCGCGCTTTGTATACCCGAGCTTATGAGAATTCTTATGGATATTTATTCGTATAGCTGGGACGACGCCTGGAGCGAGGTAATAAAATGTATAAGCTATACGAATCACACTGTTTTACCGGAAGCGCTTGAATGCTGGCGCGTAGATCTTTTTTCCGTTAAGCTTCCGCGAATATACGCAATAATCAAAGAGATCAACGAGCGTTTTACCAAGGATCTTTGGACTATGTATCCCGGAGACTGGGATAGAATATCTCGTATGTCGATCATAGCTTATAATCAGATAAGAATGGCAAATCTCTCAGTCATCGCGTCGCACAAGGTGAACGGGGTATCGAGGCTTCATAGCGATATACTGAAAAAATCCGTATTCCACGACTTCTATAAATTGACGCCTTGGAAATTTACAAGCATCACAAACGGTATATCACACAGACGATGGTTAATTTCGGCAAATCCTGAGCTTTGCGTTTTTTTGGACGAGCTTATAGGAAAGGATTACCGGAAAGATCCGTTATCGCTTGAAATGCTTATGCAATACGAAAATGATAAAAACGTATATGAAAAGCTTTTAAGCATTAAAAAAATCAACAAAGAGAGACTCGCGAAATACGTTTATGAGAAAACAACTGTTAAAATAGACACAAATTCCTTTTTCGACGCGCAGATCAAAAGAATGCACGAATATAAAAGACAGCTCCTCAACGTATTAAAAATCATTTCACTTTACAATGAGATAATCGACGGACGAGCGGATGATATCCCACCGCAAACCTTTATTTTCGGATGCAAGGCCGCGCCGGGATACACAATGGCAAAAAGGTTGATCAGCCTTATCATCCATTTATCAAACGAGATCAAAAAGAATAAAGCAGCGCGTGAGAAGATCAACATTGTTTTTCTAGAAGACTATAACGTATCTATCGCTGAAATTCTTATTCCATCGGTAGACTTGTCCGAACAAATATCACTCGCAGGAAAGGAAGCGAGCGGCACGGGATGTATGAAGCTTATGATGAACGGTGCTATAACAATCGGAACGCTTGACGGAGCAAATCCGGAAATTCTCGAGGCAGTCGGAAGAGAAAACGCATATATTTTCGGTATGAACGCGGGAGAGGCCGAAATGACGGCGAAAAACGGATATAATCCGAGAAGCTATTATCATAGCTCAACAACCTTAAAGCACGCAATAGATATATTCGAATCAGAAATCGACTCACACGACTTTTCGTTTATTATAGATTATTTGCTGAATTCCGGTTTCGGAGCATCCGATCCTTATATGTGTCTTGCAGATTTTGAATCGTATTTATTTTCATACAAATCAGCACTAAAGGATTGGCAGAACACAGAATCCTGGAGCAAAAAATCACTAATTAACATTGCCAAGAGCGGCATTTTTTCATCCGATAATTCAATTCGGAAATATGCTGACGAGATATGGAATGCAACGCCTATATGCAGAATAAACAAAGCGGATTAGCACCTGCCGATAAATTCGTAATCCCAAAAGGCTCTGTCCATAACGGAAGGGGATATATTAGGTATCTGCACGATGAAATTATATCCGAATCGGCAGCATTCGATATAAAGGAAAGCAAGTGCATATTAGTTTTCGTTCCGAGAAGAGCCGCGGGAAAAGAAATTCTTCTTACTATTTTTGATAAAAACAAAAAATCGGTAGTATATGAAATAAAGGCAGGATTATCGTTTTATAATATCGAATATGATTATGCGAAAATAAATCTTGCCTGTGCCGATCTATGTGCGGGGCTTTATTACTTCACCCTTGAGCTTGATTCTTTTTTATATCGGGCGTATTGCCACAAGGATGCTGTCGAGTTCATATTAAATGAATTCGAGTCACACCCCGATTTTCAGCTTTCAGTATCTGATTTTAAATACGAGGAACCCAAAAATATATTCGGCGGTGTAATATATCATATATTCGTTGACCGGTTTTCGAAAACGCGGAATAAATATAACGAGAGCCTATGTAACTACGTTAAAGATTGGTACTCACCGTTACCGAAGTATCCAAGAAAATCCGGTGATGAAATAAAAAACGATTATTTCTATGGCGGAACTATTAACGGAATAATAAACAAACTGAATTATCTCAAGAAGCTCGGCGTGACGGCTATATATCTCAGCCCGATATTTGAATCACCGTCAAACCACAAATACGATACGTCGGATTATTTTGTCGTAGACAAGGGCTTTGGCGGCGAAATTGCATTAAAAAGGTTAATAAAAAAAGCTCACGAGATTCAAATTTCAATTATTTTGGACGGCGTTTTCAATCACACGGGTGACGATAGCGTGTATTTTAATAAATACGGAAGATACGAAAGCTGCGGGGCATTCGGATCAACAGATTCGGAATATGCGGATTGGTACAGCTTTACCGAATTTCCGAATGAATACAAATCCTGGTGGGGTATTAAAATACTCCCAAAGCTTAATCTTGATAATGAAAAATGCAGGAATTTTTTCATTGGCAACGGCGGGATGATAGAAAAATACGCAAGACTTGGGATCGACGGTATGCGGCTTGACGTAGCAGACGAATTATCTGATGAATTTATATCAGATATAAAAGGAAAGCTATGCGAATATAATAACGCCTCCGTATTATACGGTGAGGTATGGGAGGACGCTTCTTGTAAATCCGCTTACGGTAAAATTAAAGAATATTTCCTTGGTAAAGAGCTGGACGGAGTAATGAATTATCCTATTCGAAAAGGGATAATATCATATCTAAGAGATAAAAAATGCGACAAGCTTTTCTACGCACTGACGGATATAATCAATAACGCACCAAAAAGAATCAGGGATACGCAGATGAATCTTCTCGGGTCGCACGATACGGAGCGAATATTAACTGCTCTTGGCGGTGAATTATCAAGCGGACTTGATAACGAGTCACTATTTTCCAAAAGAATGACTCCAACAGAAATTAAAATCGGTACCGCAAGGGTAAAAAGCGCATACACCATTCTTGCTACCATTCCGGGAATCCCGTCGATATATTACGGGGACGAGGCGGGGATGGAGGGGTATAACGATCCATTCAACAGGCTTCCTTTTCCATGGAACGATATCAATGAAGAGATGCTCAACCACTATACGTTAATTAACGAGATACGAAATAAACATAACGTATATAAGCGCGGAGAATTCAGATTATTGCATTTAGATATTGACTTTTTGGCATTTTCAAGATATAATACAAATGATAAATACGTATATCTTACTTTATATAATAATTCTTCGCAGGATATGATGATAAGCGCGGCATATCCGCTCTTAGATCTTCTCACGAACAAACGAGTCACAAGCTTTAAATTAGCCAAGGAAGAGGCTATAATATTAAAGGCTTTGAGCAGGGAAGCGATATACGTTGATTCAATTTAATCAAAGCAACGGAGTTTAAAATGATTTTCACACTTATAGGTATGCCCGGATCGGGAAAATCCTGCATGAGCAGAGCAATGGCTGAAAGGCTTGATATAAAAACACTTGATGCAGACAAGGTGATCGAGGCAAGAATAGGAAAAAAGCTTCACGAGATCATCGCTGAAAGGGGTATTGACGAATTTAGAAGAATTGAAGAGGAAACTCTTATTTCGATAAATGAAGAAAACGCTCTTCTTGCTACAGGTGGAAGCGCAGTATATTACGACAAGGCAATGCAGCACTTCAAGTCAGTCGGTAAGGTGATCTACCTCTACGTCAGCTTTGAGACGATGCTCGAGCGCCTTGGCGATTATTCCAAAAGAGGACTCGTAATGCGCCCCGATCAGACTATACGCGATCTATACGACGAGCGAGTAGCGCTCTATGAAAAATACGCAGATTACACGATCAACTGCGACGGCAACGACTATATGAAATACAGAGCCGAGCTTGTTAAGATCGTAGAAGAAAATTCATAATTTAACGGGAAGCATGAAGCTTCCCGTTTTTACTTTATTTATATTTAGTTATGCTTTTTATCGCCTTATAAAGCACATCTATTTCGTCTTCGGAATTGAAATACGAAAAGCTGATTCGTAATGCACCGAATTTATCCGTACCAAACGTTCTGTGCGCGAGAGGCGCGCAATGAAATCCGCCGCGTGTGCATATTCCGAATTCATTAAGCTCATACGCAAGACCTTCGGAGGTGAATCCGTTTAAGTTGAATGAAACCACTCCGTTCCCATATTCATATACCTCGCAATCCTTGATGGAGGAAATTACGCTATAAGCTCTGTCAGATAAAGCCTTTATCTTCGACTCGATCTCGGGAATTCCGATTTCATTTATAAAATCAATTCCCGCGCCGAGAGATATTATTGCAGGCGAGGGAAGAGTTCCCGCCTCAAATCTGTCTGGCAGATAATCGGGCATGGAAAGCGATTTTGAATCCCCACCCGTACCGCCTTCAATAAAGCTTTCTCTCTTTTCACTGTCGCAAAATATACAGAATCCCACACCTTGAATACCGAATAGCGCTTTATGTCCGGGCGCGCAAAGGACAACGGACTCTGCGCCTTTAAGATTTATTTTAAAATGACCGATCGCTTGCGATGAATCGATTATAAGCTTAAGCTTATATTTCTTAGCAATATCGATCAACCTTTCGGGATCAACAGTCCTGCCGAAAACGTTTGATGCAATACTGGATACGATATGCGTCGTTTTCGGCGTTATCCGTCTCTTTATATTTTCTTCAATATCTCCATCTGTAGAAAAGACGGAATAGCTTATACCGCGCTTTTTAACCAACGAATGGATCGGACGCAAAACCGAGTTATGCTCAATATCAGAGATCAGCACGTGACCGTTTTCCGGAATAGAGGTTTTGATAGCCAAATTCAGGGCGAACGTTGCGCTTGGGGTGAAAACCACGTTCTCAACCTCGTCTGCAGAAACAAGGGCTGCTATTTTTTCTCTCGCATCATAGATCTTTTCGGAAGTTTTTATCGAAAGCTCGTGCGAGCTTCTTCCGGGATTGCCGCAATAGCTTTTTATACAGTCGTTAACTGCTTTCAGAACTCGTTTGGGCTTCGGAAACGTCGTTGCCGCATTATCAAAATATATCATTTGCCGTTATATACCGAATAAACGATATCCGCATTTCGCAGTATAGCGATAACGTTAAAATAATCCGAGTTTAAAAAGCGAAGTCCGTGTGTGCATCCTTCTCGCATATCTTCCGTATTAATTTTTAAAAGATCGGACCTGATACCGTTTCGCTCAAGAAGTCTTTTTGCTTTTATGGCGAAGGTCTGAGAGCTAAAAGTGATTATAATCGTATTCAAGGTCCAGAATGCTCCTTTTAATTTATAATTATGCAACCATAAAAGTATTGCATTAACAGTTTATGATAATGAAGGAATATGGTTTCATTTTAAATCGGATAAAAAATATCTGATATTTTGAATTTTTTCTTTATGATTTTATTTTAAAATACTAGACATTTTCCAAAAAATATGTTATACTATACTATAAAATAAAAATAATGGAGCATACTTATGCAGGTAGCGTCATTTACGCCTGTTGAATATTTCGGATCAAACACCTATATTTTGCATTCCTACGGCAGAGCAGTGGTGATCGATCCCTCGATCAAATACAGTGAGCTTCGTGAATTTATCGAATCGAATTCGCTGACGGTTAAATACGTTATCCTGACTCACGCACACTTTGACCATTTTACCGAGCTTGACAGTTGGGTTGAAAACACCGACGCCGTCGTAATAGTCGGTGAAAAGGATGCCGAAGGACTCGCTGACTCAACTCTTAATTGCTATAGACAATTTGCAGGAGTTGATAGGGGATATTACGGCTCGTATCAAACGGTTAAAGAAGGCGACAAGCTTCTGATCGGCGACAATAGCTTGAGGATAATCGAAACGCCGGGACACACTCAAGGCTCGATCACGATATATTGCGGCGACTCGCTCTTCGTCGGCGACGTAATGTTCCGCGGCGGCGGTATAGGAAGATGTGACCTTCCCGGAGGCGACTACGGAATGCTCGAAAGCTCAATCAAAAGGTTATTAACTTATCCGGATGAAACCCTCGTATATTCCGGACACGGAAATAAAACTAAAATCAAAGAACTCAAAAGGTATTTAGGTTAAAAAGATGGAAGAAGTAAGAAGCAATTTTATTCACGACATAATCGACGCAGATCTTAACGAAAATCCGGATCTTAAGATTCACACTAGATTCCCGCCCGAGCCTAACGGATATCTTCATATAGGATCGGCAAAGGCAATCTGGATCAATACCACAACTGCAAAAAAATACGGCGGACTTTTCAATCTTCGTTACGACGATACTAACCCCGCAAAAGAGGATAACGAATACGTTGAGAGTATTTACGAAGACCTTAAGTGGCTTGGATGCGAGCCTACCGGCGGTATCTTCTACGGCTCAGACTATTTTGATAAGTGCTATGAATACGCCGTAAAGCTTATAAAAGAAGGGAAGGCTTACGTCTGCGATCTTACTGCAGATGAGATGAGAGAATACAGAGGAACTCTCACCGAGCCGGGAAAGAACAGCCCTTATCGCGATAGAAGCGTTGAAGAAAACCTCGATCTTTTCGAAAGAATGAAAAACGGCGAATTTGCCGATGGAACTAAAACGCTCCGTGCAAAGATCGATATGGCTTCCTCGAATATGAACCTTCGTGATCCTGCGATATACCGTATCGTTCATACCGACCATCACCGTCAGGGAAATAAGTGGTGCATTTATCCCCTCTACGATTACGCGCACCCCATTCAGGATGCGCTTGAGGGTATTACTCACTCACTTTGCTCGATCGAATTCGAAAACCACCGCCCCCTCTACGAGTGGGTCGTTGACAATATCGGCTTTGAAACGAAGCCTAAGCAGCGTGAATTTGCAAGACTCAACGTAACGCATACCGTTATGTCGAAGAGATATCTTCGCCAGCTTGTTGAAACCGGACTCGTTGACGGATGGGACGACCCCCGTATGCCCACGCTCTGCGGTCTCAGAAGACGCGGATACACTCCCTCTGCAATTTTCGATTTCGTTTCCCGTGCAGGCGTTGCAAAGACCTACAGCATCGTTGATTACGAACTTCTTGAGCATTGCATCAGAGAAGAGCTTAACGCTACCGCAGAGAGAAAGATCGCGATCCTTCATCCCATCAAGGTCGTAGTTACCAACTATCCCGAGGATAAGGTAGAATATTTCGAGGTTTCAAACAACCCGAGCGATCCTGAAGCCGGCACACGCAAGGTTGCATTCACTCGCGAGCTTTATATTGATGCTGACGATTTCGCCGAAGTTCCTCCGCCCAAATTCTTCCGTATGAAGCCCGACGGAGAGGTTCGCCTTATGGGTGCTTATATCGTAAAATGCAACGAGATCATAAAGGATGAGGATGGAAACGTCGTTGAGATCCGTTGTACCGCCGACCTTGAAACCAAGAACGGAAATCCCGTTGACGGAAGAAAGGTTAAGGGCACGATTCATTGGCTCTCCTCCACGAATTGCCTTGATACCACCGTTATGCTTTACGATTTCCTCTTCGATATCGAGAACACCTCCGACATCCCCGAGGGAAAGACCTTCGACGATTATCTTAACAGAAACTCCGTTACTAAAATCACCGGAGCTAAGATCGAGCCCTCGCTTGCCGAGTCAAAGCCCTCTGATAAGTTCCAGTTCGTTCGTTGCGGATATTTCGTTAAGGACACGAAAAATGAAAACACCTTCAACCGCATCGTAGGTCTTAAGGATAGCTTTCCTAAGCAAAAATAAGTGAGATTCGCCGCCGTTTTTACGGCGGCGATTATAATAACTATGAAATTTAAGGATATTATTGATAGCGCCTTATTTTATCTATCCGTACCAAAATGCGTCGGATGCAAGGATCGGCTTCTGAAATCGGAAAGGGCGCTTTGCTCAAAATGTATGATCGAATATAACGAGGTAAAGCTTCGCGACTGCTCGATCTGCTCAAGGACGCTTGATAAATGCAGCTGCACGAACAAGCACCTAGATTCTCATTACGTACATAAGCTGATCAAGGTATTCAGATACGTAAAAAGAGAAGACCTGCCATCAAACAATCTTATATACAGTCTAAAAAGAGACAACAGGCGCGACGTGCTTGAATTCCTCACAAATGAATTATCGAATGCAATTGATAACTCTCTTGAAATCAAAGAGGATTTTATTATCACTAACGTTCCGCGAAGAAAAAAGGAAGCGAAGAGATACGGTCTTGATCACGCCAAGCTTCTTGCTAAGGCTCTCGCAAAGCATTATTCTGCCGCATATTATCAACCATTAAATCCTAAATCAAAGAAGGCGCAAAAGAAAACAGCTGGTGAAGAGCGTTTGCTAAACGCAAGATTCAAGCTTAAGAAATCAGCAAAGGACTTGTCCGGAAAGACAGTCGTAATCGTAGACGATATCGTAACCACGGGAGCATCGATGGGAGCATGTGCAATGCTGCTAAAAGCACTCGGCGCAAAGAGGATCATAGGCGCGGCAATATCAATAGCATATAAAGACAGATACGTTCCACTTGACGTGGAGGACAGATTTATAAGAAAAAAATAGCGGACGAAATTCGTCCGCTATTTTCAATTTTATGAAATTGATTAATAACCAACCTTTTCCCAGCACTCGAAGGGAGCAGCAAGCTCTTCGGAGATATAAACCTGGGTCTTTTTGGTCTGAAGCATGGTGCTGGGAAGGTAGGGAGTGATAGGACCGTGTGTGCAAAGACGGCTGGTCATTCTCTGCCAAGAGGAGAAGGTGCCGCAGGGTGCAAGTGCGTGAACCTCGATACGCTCCTTAGCACGCATTACATCGAGAGGACCGATGGTTGCTGCGCAAGGAGGAACGTTTGCGATGTCACCCGACTGACCGAATGTACCGTTGAGAGAGTTCTGCATAATGGTCATGGGGTGAAGCTTAACGATCTGAGCAGGCTGGTTGAGCCACTCTTCAATGTCGCCGGAGCCGATGAACTCGGGAATGGGGTCAACAAATGCCATGTGTCCTGCCCATCCGGGAGAGGTAGATGCGATATCCGCACCGGTACCTTCGGTGATATCGTCGATGATCTTGGAGTAATCCTTGATATTTGCGTTTGTGGGGAAATGAACGTTCTCCATGGGCATACGGAGCTTCTCATCTATCTCGTTGTAAAGATACTT
>JAZLEH010000134.1:0-2859 GCA_045615165.1 Eubacteriales bacterium
CGCAAACCTTGTAATACGTAGGAGTCGAAACCATACGGCGATACTCCTTAAGCCAAGTGTGATGGCAACAGGAGAAATTGAGCTTAGGAAGCGGAGTTATACCGAGAGCGCGGATCTCGTCAAGCTTCTTTTTAAGAAAATCCTTGTCCCACGCGTCAGGCGCGCTGATCTCGGGGTGAGATTCGTATTTTACCGCATCTCCAACGTCGATAAGAAGCATATTGAGCTTGCGCTCGCCGATAAACCTTACCACCTCGTCCCAAGTCGGAATATCGACCTCGTTATTCGGGGTGTAGCGTTGCTTCTGATACCACGCGCGCGGCGGAGTATTCTCATCGTCCCACATGTGCTTTGAAAGGTGGATAAGATATCCAAACATTAAATCCTTTTTCATATATAACACCTCTTACGGATAAGCATTTTATGCTTTGATTTTATCATATCAAATATCCGATGTCAAGTAAGACGCGCAATATTATAATATAAATGTAGATTATGCCGGAGGACGAGAAATATATTCAAATTCTCTCCCCACCATTTCACTTACTCGTCTTCGTTTCAAAAAGTAAATATATGAAACGAATTTATATACTTTTGTGATTGAAAAAATAAATATATAATGCTATTATATCATTAGAGGCATAAGCTTTTAAAACACATACACCAAAAAGGAGAACGTAATTATGGCAGGACTTGACGCATTCAAGGAATCCCAAGAAACACAGAAAATCGACACCTCAAAAAAGGTAAGATACGGTATTATCGGTACGGGTTGGATCGCTGACTCGCATATCGAGGCGCTTTTGAAGCAGCCCGACGTTGAAATCGTTGCAGGCGCAGACATCATTCCCGGAAAGGCGGCAGCATTCTTCGAAAAGCACGGACTCAGCGGCATTAAGACCGACTACAAGGACGGCTACGAAATGGTTAACGACAAGTCGCTTAAGCTTGACGCGGTTTCGATTTGTACTTACAACCGTCAGCATGCGCCCTGTGCTATTCAGGCACTTGAGGCAGGCGTTAACGTTCTTCTCGAGAAGCCCTCCACCGTTACTCTTGACGAGGCAATTGACGTTATGAAGGCTGAGAAAAAGTCGGGAAAGGTTCTTTCCATCGGATTCCAGCCCAGACTTGACGACAATATGATCATGGTTAAGGAGATCGTTCAGTCGGGCGCTCTCGGTCAGGTTTATTATATTCAGACCGGTGGCGGACGTCGTCGCGGTATTCCCACCCCCTTCGGAACTACCTTTATCGAGGATAAGACCGCAGGTCTCGGCGCTCTTGCAGACATCGGATGCTACTCGCTCGATATGGTTCTTAACGCTATCGGATATCCCAAGCCCCTCACCGTTTCGGGCTACAAGTCGGCATTTTTCGGCACCGATCCCAACTACTCAAACTACGTAAAGACCGGTCACCCCGAGTATGCAAAGCTCTTCGGAGTTGACGACTTTGCGGCGGCATTCGTCAGACTTGAGGGCGGAATCATTCTTGACTTCCGTATTGCTTGGGCAATGAACCTCGACACCTCCGGCGACACCATAATCTACGGTACTAAGGGAAGCCTTCGTATCCCCTCCACCGAGTGCTGGAACGGCTCTGTTGGCGGCGACCTCACCCTTTATCACGAGATCGCAGGAAAGCAGATCGAGACCAAGATCCCGAAGATCGTTCAGAAAGCAGGCGCTCCCTCCAACTTCGATAAGAAGATAAGAACCTTCCTTGACGCGTGCAAGAACGGCACTCCCGCGCCCGTTCCCACAAGCCAGATCCTCTATAACCAGGCGATCCTTGACGGTATTGCAAGGTCGGCAGACCTCGGACGCGAGGTTGAGATCGTTATCCCCGAAATTTAATCTCTCAAAGGGGAAAACAGATGAAAAAATTTAAAGTAGGTATTCAGCTTTACGGTGTTCGCAAGTCTATGGCAGAGGACTTTGAGGGAACTCTCAAGGCAATCGCCGAGATGGGCTATGAATACGTAGAGTTTGCAGGCTATTATAACAAGAGCTCGGATGAGATCAAGTCGATCCTTGACAAGTACGGGCTCAAATGCATATCGGTTCATCAGTCGGTCGATTTCTATGACAACGATCCCGACGCGGCGGCTGAATTTCTTAAGAGCTTTGGCGTAAAATACAGCGTAATTCCCTGGTTTTCTAAGGAAAAGCTCGCAGGAAGCGAAGAATGGAGCGAATCTCGCGAAAAGTTCGTCGCGGTGGCAAAGGTGCTCAAGGCGCACGGAATGAAGCTCGGCTATCATAACCACGATTTCGAATTTGAGAAATTCGATGGCAAGTATCTCCACGATTATATCTTTGGCGAGATCGACAAGGAGCTTATCGATCCCGAGCTTGATACCTGCTGGGTTCACTACGCAGGCTTAAACCCCGCAGACAAGATCCGCGAATTTGCAGGCAGAGTTGAGATAGTTCACCTCAAGGACTTTGAATGCCGCGAGCTTGGCGGCGGTCCTGCATACGACCTCATCGACTCAAACGGTGTCGGACTCAAGAAGAAAACGAGAGAGGATAACGGATTCGTTTTCCGTCCGCTCGGAATGGGCAGACAGAACTTCGAAGAGATCCTCGCGGCTTGCGAGGAAGCAGGCACGGAGCTCGTTATCGTTGAGCAGGATCAGACCTACGATATACCCGAGCTTGAAGCCGCAAGAATTTCGAGAGAATATCTCAAAAACACCTTCGGAATATAATAAAAGTGAATTGTCAATAGAAGTGCAACACTTTTAAGAAAGATTTTGCAATTCCAAGTTAAAAGAATCCTGAGCAGAAATATAATTTAAACATTTGCGGGGTCTGTTGTTAATTAACGACAGATTCCGCAAAAGTGTTTTAG
>JAZLEH010000135.1:0-4546 GCA_045615165.1 Eubacteriales bacterium
GTTCCCGTAATATTGATTTTATCGCGCGAAGAGGGTATCGGCAAAAGCACGAGCCGCCGCCCGATCCCATACGGGAATGCAAGCCTGCCCGCGTGCCTTAAACGCTCTCCGCCGCCGTACGTTTCTATACTCATTATTAAATGCCATTCATATTTTTTTAGGTCTTAGCTAACCTACAATAATATGATATGACAAACTGCCCCGTCGCGTTAAAAAAGCCTTTCCCGAAAGAAAGGCTTTTTGTTATTTAGTTCTGATTTTCTTCTCGCCCGCTTTTTTAAGCGGTATCGCGTACGCGCCGCCCGAAAGCCTCTTTGCCCTTGCCTTTTTACCGTTAACCGTAAACTTATATTTGCGTTTGTCACTAAGACAAACTATAAGGTAGGAGTTGTCGGAATTTGACACGGCATCGACCTCAAGGCTCGTTTTGTCCTCGTTAAAGGTCTTTTTACTTATCGTGGTATCAAATCCTGCCGTAACGCTTCCCGGGGTGTAAAGCGTCTCGAAGAACATAAGCACCGGAGTGGAAAGTCCGGAGAATTGGTGGAAGCCTGCACCCCTACCGTTTTGCGACATAAAGTGCTCAAAGCAAAGGTAAGTGCGGTCGACCTCGGTTTTCCAAACGTTAAGCGCCGTCTTTATGATTTCCACCGCGAAATCGACCTCTCCTCTGTCTAGCAGCGCCTTCATAAGTATCCATTGATGCGGCATCCATACCGAGCCGTTCCAATATCCGAAGGGGGTGTAGTAGGGCGCGCGGGTATCAACCACGCCAACGCCGTATTTCGTCATCATTCCGCGCTTTATGTTATCAAGCACGCGCTCACTCTGATGCTTATCCGAAATTCCCGCTATGTAGGGGTACGCGCCGTCGAGTCCCATATTGAAATTCGTTCCGTCCTCGTAGCGCAAAAATCCCGTCGGATTTCCCTCCTCGTCATGCTCGAGGTAGGAGTAATATCCCGCCTCCTCGTCCCAGAGGTTATCCTGTATCGCCTTTGAATATCTTGCGATATCCCTGTCGAAGAGATCGTCGTTTTCGCTTATTCCAAGCTCGCGCGAGATATTCTTCATTATCTTCGCGATAAGGACGGCAAGAGAGGTCGTGATCGCAGGGGTTACCATGCAATTATGCTTTTCGGCTTTACCCGCGGTTCTGAATCTCGTGAATTTCTGCGGAGGGTAATCATCCCAGCCGCCACTGCTGTAGAAGATATGCCATGTCTTTAAAAGCCCCGTCTTTGTCTGTTCCTTACCCTCCGAAAGATTTGAGAAGAACGAATAGTACTGCATCACCATCGGATAAAGCAGTCGAAGCTCCTCCTTTCTTTCTGGATACTTATTGATTAATTCAAAGTAGAGGAACATCTGCGTCGGAACGACGCTTCCGTGGAACATATACGGCGAATGCATATCCCCGACGGGTGTGAGATACGCCCTGAGGTTTTCATACGCCGATTTGAAATCTATAGTGGAAAGACCCATTCCGATAAATCCCGAATCCCATGTGTAAAGGCAGTTCCAGATTCGTCCGGGGGTGCTGTGGCGAATATATCCGCGCCTCGTGTATATCGGGTAAACGACGTTAAGCAGGGTGTTATACGCCATCATATTCTGCGAGAAGGCGTATTCCTCACCGTCGCGGTTTGCGCGCACCTTATAAATATCGTTCCTTTTAATTTCGGGGATATCCTCGCCGTCCTTACAAGCCGAAACTCTAAAGGATATCGTTGCGCTTGAATTAGGCTCGATATAGAGGGGGTTAGTTCTCACTATCTCGTATACGCCCTCGCTCTCCTTTGAGTCGTATCTCTCGGTTGCAACGTGGTCGTGAATCGTCCTTTCAAGCAGAACTCCAACGTCATCGGTGTAAAGAGTTCTTAACATTAAGGGCTCGTCGTCCCATTCGATCTTGTAGGTGTATTCACTATCGGCGTATTTTAAGGTCATCGTGCCGTCGCCGACCGTTTTCTCGGGCTTAAAGCTTCTCTTTCTCTTCGAAAACTTCGCACGGGATGCGCCATTACCGACTACGATGCAGTCGATCGACACCTTTTCGCCAACGGGCGAGATGCGAATCTCATCAATCGCACCCTCGTCAATATCAAGGGTGACGTAGGCGAATTTATCCGCCGCCTTAATTTCAAGCTCGCGCTTCTTTCCACCGACCTCGATAACAAGCTTCGTATCGCGCGGGGAAAGATATCTTATACCGATCGAGCTTGCCGTTATTCTGCCCGCGTTATAGAGGGCGTAATGCTCGGGGAGAGAGAAATGCGCGCCCGAAAGCACCGTTCCGTTGCCCGTGGCAAAATCCGCCTCAGCTTCGCCAAGGAATTTTCCGTCCTGCGCAAGCCACTGCGCGCACTTGATCTCGGTATAATCCAGCGCGTCGATCATAACGCATCCGTCGGGAATCTTCGCTACCGAAATCTCCTTATATCCAAGGCTTACGGCAGAAAAGCCCTTGTTTGGGTACTCAAGACCCGCTGCAAGAAACATATTCACGCTTTGCGGCGAATTTGTATTATTAACGAACTCGCATTCGATATTAACGAGCTTATCCTCCGCAACGTCGAATTTAACGTCGCAATACACCTTATCGCGCCATTCAAGCTCGTAACGGTAGACGAACGAGGTGCGCTCTGCATTCGCGCCCCACATCCTCACGTCGCCGTCGATAAGCGAGCTCGCTCTTACTATTCTTCGCCTGTAAAACGCGGGGAAAAGCTCCACCGCAAAGCTCGCGCCGAGCTCGGCGTTTGCAATATGGCAAGCGCCGGGGTACTGTTTATTATAAGGTCCCCAATTTCCAAGGGAAAGATCGTGCTGCTTCGTAATGTCCATAGCTTTAAATCGGTCTTAGCCGATAGTCCTCCATTCGGTTAACATGCTTCTCGTAATGGGAAGCTCAATATCCATCGTCTTGTCACCGCGGGTGACGTTTATCTTAACGTGGCTTTCGACTCTCGCGTAGAGCATCGCCTCAATCACATGGTGCATTCTCGTGACCTTCTGCGCCTTGCCGTCAACGGTGATCGAATTAATTATGTCACCAACCTCAAGATAGCCGACAGAGCCCGAGCCCTCAACGACCTCAACGATAATTACCGTCTCATATTTATATACCTTGCCACTCTCCGTGTCAAATTTTGAGCCATGGTCGAGTATTCTTATATTAACGCCGAGCATACATCTATATACGCTTCCGTCTCTGTAATGCATCGCATTTTCAGCGATTGCAACCGCAACGTTCGAGGGGATCGCATAACCGATATTGTCCGTTCCGTCCGCTGTGATCTTTGCGTTTACGATTCCTATAAGCTCACCCTTTGAATTGAAGAGTCCGCCGCCCGAGTTACCCTCGTTGACAGCCGCGTCGGTTCTAATTACTCTAAAGGTAAGATTCTGAGTTGATTCGGCGGGAATAAAGTTCGAGGGAATCGGAATTTCCTCGCTGTCCACGTTCACCGCGCCAACCGTTGCGGATATTCCGTCGTCCTTTGCGTTTCCGATCGCAATCGCGGTATCGAGAACTGCGACCTCATCCGAGTTTGCAACGTCGACCGCTCTTGCATCGCTTGCCATAAGAACCTCGCTTCCGACGACCTTAAGCACCGCAATGTCGTAATACATCGAACCGCCAAGGTAGGTTGCCTCTATCGGATAGGAGTTGACCGAGTAACTGCTCGGCTCGCTTCCGTAAAGATACACCACAACATTCGAGCTGATTCCGTTATTCGCCTTCAAGGCGGAGTCGTAAACGACGTGATAGTTCGTTATGATATACGCATCTCCATTTTCCTTGTCAAGCTTATAAATAACTCCCGAGCCGACGGAGACCTTTGATATGCTCCCGAACGATGCGTACACGCTCACCGAGGACAAAAGAGCCTTGCTTGCCGCAAGCGCGTTCGCTTCCGCACTCGTGTTGATATTTATGTTTTCATAGTTATCTCCGCCGTCAACGTTGATATCCTTACCACCGTCGCCTATAATGGAATATCCATCACCGTCAAGAAGCAGGCAGGATGAAAGAGTCGTCATCGATATTGCGGCGACGAGAATTAAACCGAAAATTCTTTTCATATATACTCCAAAAAGTGTTTTTCTTATATTTTATATCAATATTATTACATCCGTGTTAAGAAAATACAACTTTTTATTTATTTTTGAAGAATTGATAGAGGCGGCATTCAAGCATACCGTTATAAAGCTTTCTTACCTTGTCAGCCTTCTTGCCGTAGAGCCTCTCAAAATAGGGATGGGAGGTTATGATATACACCTGCCACGGAGCAAGCGAGCGGAAATGAACTCCCATTTCCTTATAAGGCGCCTCGACGTCCCTCTCGTTACCCATTCTCTCACCGTATGGGGGATTCGTTACTATCGTCGCGCGTCTGCCGGGGGCGGATATCTTTCGGCAATCCATATTGAACACCTTTATCATATCGTCAACGCCTGCGTTTTTCGCATTCTTCGCAGTGAGCGCCACGCAAGCGGGCGAGATATCCGAGGCAAACACCTCGAATTTCGTATCAACGAC
>JAZLEH010000136.1:0-1801 GCA_045615165.1 Eubacteriales bacterium
CCTTGGCGAAAAGCTCGGAATTATTCCGCGAATCGTATGCAATCGCAACACCGCGCGATTCTCCTCCCGCGTTCTTTATAAGAGCCGCGATTCCGCGCGTCGTTTGCGCTACGGTAAATCGGTTCATGCATCCGATACCCATATACATGGTTGAGCGAAGCCCGGCAGTTCCGAATCCCATAGCAGATGAAAATCGAAGCGCATTCTTTTCTTCATCGGATGCGATGGACTCAAGCTCTGCCTTCTCATCGGCGCTCAGCGCGTCGGACGCAAGCCACCTCTTATATTCGTTATTATAATCAAACATAAGCTCCTCCAGAATTATTCCGCGATAGCTTGTTCAAGAGCTCTTGCAAGCTGGTCGGGGCAAGAGGTAGCCTTAAAGCCGCACTTAATACCCTTAAGGCGTGCTATAACCTCATCAGCCTTCATTCCCTTTACGAGTGACATAATTCCGTTGGTATTTCCATGGCATCCGCCTACGAACTTGCAATCAACGATAACGCCGTCCTCAACGTCAAGTATAATCTTTCTTGAGCAAACTCCACTTGTATTATATTCAATATGCTTCATCATATTCGTCCTCCTATATTTATTCAAGATTTTTATATATTCCAACCGGAGAATAAGCTCCGGAAAAGAGCGTAAGATAAACTAAAAGAAGTGAGAAATCAGCGCCGTCGTCGCTGAAAACCAATGAATAATACGGCGACGCACCGTCATCCGTATTAAAGGATATCGTGTTGATACGGTATATGGAAACCTTCATGCTCTCTGCCGCAAGGAATATATCCGCAAGCGATATAGACGCGTCCTTACGCAAACGAACCTCAAGATATCTGTCATCGTCCTCGGAAATTTCGGGGATCATAAAATGCCTTGAAACGAGTGCGTACTTTACGTCAGCAAGCCCCTCGTATCCGAACACGGGCGTTATTCTGTTGATCTTAAGATCCTCTTTGAACAAAAGCTCGGCAATAAGCGCAATGCGCGCGCCTCCGCGCTCTTCAAGGGGAAGAAGCGCGTACTCAACCTCGCCCGATGCGACGAGGCGCACCGCTTCCTGAAAGCTTTGCGAATATTTAACTCTGGGATCTGAAAACTCCTGCGAAAAAACGTCGTACGCTTCGTCAGCAAGCGGGTTCTTAACGTAAGTGAAGCTTTCGTTACCGATTTCTGACAGAAGGAAATCCTCTTCCTTAAGCTTTATGCCGCGATTCAAAAGCGAATCGGAAAACAGCTTTGAAAAGACGATCTTATCACCCGAGTCAAGAAACGAGAGGAAGGAATCAAGGATACCCATATTTTCACAAGACGCTTCCTCGTGCATAGAACGCTTGTCCTGCGAGAATCCATCGGCGACGAGCGAGAGTATCTCGTATACACCGTATCCTTCGTTATACATTTCAAGCGCGTAGTCGGCGGCTTCGGAGGCGATTTCGGCAAGCTCACATATTCTCTGCTCTTCCGTTACCGATTGACGGCGCGAAAGCTCGGAAATGTTTTGAACGTTAATTTCATTTGATGAAAAAATACCATCCGTATTCATAACTGACGCCTCCTTCAAATATTTAAATATATTATACAATATATTTTATAAAATTACAATATCAAGTTTAAAAACTTATATATTTTTTTGCTTAAAATATTGATTTTTCAAAAACAATATGATATAATATCTGTCGGACGCTTCCGAATGGGGGCGCTCAGATATATAACCATCGCCGGTATGGTGGAATTGGCAGACGCGTCGGACTCAAAATCCGAAGGTAGCAATACCGTGTCGGTTCGACCCCGACTA
>JAZLEH010000137.1:0-4818 GCA_045615165.1 Eubacteriales bacterium
TGAAGCGGTCTCCGGCAACGTTGAAACCGAGCTCAAGAAGATCGGTCTCCGTCTCATCAACGTTAACGTAACCGATATCAGCGACGAAAGCGGATACATCGCCGCTCTCGGTAAGGAAGCAGCTGCAAAGGCTATCAACGACGCAAAGATCTCTGTTGCTCAGGCAGACAGAAACGGTGCGATCGGTTCCGCAACCGCAGAAAAGGATCAGCGTATCAGCGTATCCCGCTCCAACTCCGAGGCTATCGCGGGTGAAAACGAAGCTAAAGTTAAGATCGCCGAGTCCGAGGCTACCCGCCGTGAGCACGAGGCAGAAGCAAACAAGCGTGCAGTTGCAGCCGAGAACATTCAGGCAGCAAAGGCTCTCGAGGAATCCTACGTAGCACAGCAGAAGGCTGAGGAAGCACGTGCGCTCCTTGAGAAGGCAAAGCTCGAGGCTGACATCCTTGTCAAGGCTGAGATCGCAAAGCGCGAGCTCGAGCTCCAGGCAGAGGCAGAGGCTGAGCAGATGCGCCGCCGCGCACGCGGTGAAGCAGACTCCATCCGTATGAAGATGGAAGCAGAAGCTGCCGGTGCACGCGAGATCCTCATCAAGCAGGCAGAAGGTCTTACCTCGATTGTTGCTGCAGCAGGCGGAGACGCAAACGCAGCTATCAGACTTATGGTTACCGACAAGCTCGAAGAGCTCACCAAGATTCAGGTCGGCGCGATCTCGAACCTCAAGATCGACAAGGTCACCGTTTGGGACAACGGCCAGGGCGGCGCGGACGGCAAGTCCTCCACCGCAGGCTTCGTTTCGGGACTTTACAAGTCTGTTCCTCCCCTCACCGAGCTTTTCGACATGGCAGGCATGCAGCTTCCCGAGTACCTCGGAAAGCCGAAGGCAGAGACTGCTGAGCAGGTTGATGCGGAATAAGAATTTGATACAACAAAAAAGCTGTCCTCTACGGAGGGCAGCTTTTTTGTCTGCAAAATTATGAACGACGAATGCAGGAATATTATTATTTAAACCTGCAAGCAATCATTGATTGTTCTATCGTATTTCTTATAAAGTATTCTTTTTCTTCGTCTGATGCGAATCTGAGATCGGCAAGATCTGCTATTCTCTTTTTTCTGTTTATCTTGATTTCTTCAAAGGTAGGATATGAGTCAATGTCATTATACAGCAAAGGAATATCGGCTAACATATCATCGTAACGCGATAATATAAAATTCGTGTAAACTCTTAATTCGTAAAAATCGGACCTGGAGAGATGGGTTAAAAAACGTTTTACATATTTATACCCTTTATTAAGAAAATCCATCAAGCCTTCGAGGGTAGAAATATTGTCGTACAGAGGAAAATAATATTTTTCACAGCATTCCATCGTCCGTTCAACGAAGACTTCAAGCTTCGATGGTTCATCCAAATCAAAACAAAAGCTTTCAACCGGAAATGGTTTAAAATCCTCAAGGCGTGCGCCGTATGCAATATGAAGTATTGACGTAGGAATGTACAAAGGAATAATATAGCATAATGAATAAAGAAACCCCGGACGGTCCAATCCGAAACAAAAGGCTATATCATTTTGAATTCTAAAGAACTTATTGCTCTTTCTCTTAAATCCATGCTCTCTGAAAAACGGAGCTAATTTGTTCCCAACATCGCGTGTATTTTCCATGTGAATTCTCCTTGCTATTTAAATAACACTATTTTTAATGAAATCACAACTATATTTTATCACATTAACTATTAAATGTCAATGTTTTTCTAACCACGCAAGAAAAGTTCCTTCATTATTACATTCAATATTATTTTTTGCCATTAAGCACCCAAAAACAATATTTTTCGCCCATATTTTTAAATATATTTGAAAAAACTATTGCATTTTATCCGATTTTTTGATACAATATAAGCTGGAAACTGCGGTACGTAGGTACACTCGGCTTTTTTTGCCCGTTCTCGATTTTCGAGGGCGGATAATGCGCTTTTTTCCGATGTGTGACATAGACCCGTTCCGGAATTTTTTTATTTTTTATCTGTAAAGGAATTGTACGGAATGAACAACGAAAAGCTTATAGAGCTGCGCGGCGTCTCCAAGTCTTACGACGGTGAGACCGTTCTTTGCTCTATCGATCTCGACATTCATGAGCACGAGTTCGTAACTCTGCTCGGCCCCTCGGGTTGCGGCAAGACCACGACCCTTCGTATTATCGGCGGATTCGTCACTCCCGATGAAGGCAAGGTTTACTTCAACGGCAAAGCGATCAACGATATCCCGCCCCACAAGCGTCCCGTAAACACGGTCTTCCAGCGGTACGCTCTCTTCCCCCACCTTAACGTATTTGAAAACATCGCGTTCGGTCTTCGTATAAAGAAAACTCCCGAGGAGGAGATCCGCGAGCAGGTCAAGGAAATGCTCCAGATGGTCAACCTCAAGGGATTTGAACGCCGCCGCGTTGACAGCCTTTCGGGCGGTCAGCAGCAGCGTGTTGCGATCGCGCGCGCTCTTATCAATAAACCGAAGATCCTTCTTCTTGACGAGCCTCTCGGCGCGCTTGACTTAAAGCTCCGTAAGGATATGCAGGTCGAGCTGAAGCGTATGCAGAGACAGACGGGTATCACCTTCATCTTCGTCACACACGATCAGGAGGAAGCGCTCTCTATGTCGGACACCATCGTCGTTATGGCTGACGGCAAGATCCAGCAGATCGGTACTCCCGAAAAGATATACAACGAGCCCGAAAACGCATTCGTTGCAGACTTTATCGGTGAATCGAACATCCTTGACGGCGTTATGCTTGAGGACTACAAGGTTCGCTTCTCGGGTCAGACCTTTACCTGCGTTGACAAGGACTTTGCGCCCAAGGAAAAGGTCGATATCGTTGTACGTCCCGAGGACGTTGACGTTGTCGCAGTTGACAAGGGTATGCTGACAGGTACTGTCTCGTCCGTCACCTTCAAGGGTGACTACTACGAGATCATCGTTGACGTTGGCGGCTTCAAGTGGATGCTTGAGACCTCCGACTACGTTGCTCCCGAGGCAACTATCGGTCTCCACATCGAGCCCGAGGCAATTCACGTTATGAAAAAGTCCGAATATTCCGGCAAGTTCGGAGACTATTCCTCTTTCAGCGACGAGCTTGAACACCTCGCCGACCCCGAGGAGGAAGAGGAATGAAAAAAGGCTCTCTCTTTCAGAGACTTGCCGCCGCGCCCCACATCCTTTGGGCAATAATGTTCATCGTCTTTCCGATGATCTTCGTTCTCTTCTTTGCCTTTACCGACGCGGACGGCAATTTCTCATTCTCAAATATTACATCGCTTTCGCAGTACGGACACGTATTTGTGCTCTCTATCGCGTTTGCGCTTATCGCAACGGTTATCTGCCTCATTATCGGCTATCCGCTTGCATACTTTATGTCCAAGCAGTCTCCGCGCGCGCAGAAGATGCTGATGGTTCTCGTTATGCTCCCGATGTGGTGCAACCTTCTTATCAGAACATATGCGCTTATGGCTCTGCTTGACAACGGCGGTCTTCTCAACGCTCTTCTTGAAGCTATGGGACTTGACAAGCTTTCCATCGTCGGAACAAACTTCGGCGTTATCCTCGGTATGATCTATGACTTTCTGCCATATATGGTGCTTCCGATCTTTACCGCGATGACCAAGCTTGATCCCAAATTCATTGAGGCTTCGCAGGACCTTGGATGCACATCGTGGCAGACAATGACACGCGTTATTATGCCCCTGACAGCTTCGGGCGTTATTTCGGGCATCACGATGGTATTTGTTCCCTCGATCTCTACCTTCTACATCTCTCAGAAGCTCGGCGCGGGCAAGATCGATCTTGTCGGTGATACTATCGAGCGTCTTTTCCAGAATCCTTCAACATACAACGTCGGTGCGGCAATATCGCTCGTTATGATGGTCCTTATCATCATCTCGGTCACGATTATGAACCGCTTCTCTGATGACAAGCAGCCGGGCGACTCCAAAACCGGCAAGGGAGGAGGTATTATGCCGTGAAATTCCTCCAGAGATCCTATATCGTTTTAATATTTTTACTTCTCTATATTCCGATAATCGTGCTGATCGCGTTCTCCTTCAATGAGGCGGGCAGCCTTGCGGAATATTCGGGATTTTCATTCGTTTGGTATGAAGAGCTGTTCAACGATGAAGAGGCTTTGACTTCTCTGCGCAACTCACTTGTGCTTGCGGTATCATCTTCGCTTATCGCCACCGTTATCGGTACCTTTGCGGCTCTCGGACTCCACAGAATGAAATCGAAGTGGATCAAGGGATCGGTCAACACAATTACCAACATCCCTATGATGAATCCCGATATCGTAACGGGCGTTTCGATGATGCTTCTCTTCGTTGCCTTTGCAGGAATACTCGGAACAAGTGATTTTCTCGGCTTCGGCACTATGCTTATCGCGCACGTAACCTTCAACCTTCCCTACGTCATTCTCTCAGTAATGCCGAGATTCAAGGCTCTTGACGTCTCTCTTTCCGAGGCGGCGCAGGACCTTGGGTGCACTCCCTCTCAGGCGTTCTTCAAGGTTGAGCTTCCCGAGATCGTGCCCGGAATCGTTTCGGGTCTTATGCTCGGATTTACAATGTCGCTTGACGATTTCGTAATCAGCCATTTCGTAAGCTCGCCCGACTTCCAGACGCTTCCCCTCTACGTTTACAACCAGACGGCGCACAACGTAAAATTCAGTATGTACGCCCTCTCGGCTCTAATCGTTATTGCAATACTTATCATCCTGCTCGTTGTCAACTTTGCGGGCTCCTTCGGCAAGAAAGGAGGCGCGAAATGAGAAAGATACGTT
>JAZLEH010000138.1:0-4549 GCA_045615165.1 Eubacteriales bacterium
CAAAAAGATTTGCTCCAAGTTGTATCTTCCAATGAACAGGTCATTGTCGAAACATTTATGAATTTAAAAAATGGCGGAACCGTAGATTTCAATTTGATGTCCGAAACATTATTTGCTTGGTCAAAAAAATGGATTTCAGAAAACAGTTAAACAAATTCCAATTTATCGAACAGTATAAGCGAACCCCGACAGATTTAAAAGTCTGTCGGGGTTATCTCTTTGTTTTCTGCGGATCAAATATTGCTTATCCGTAGGGCGGTCACAGTTCACCCATGCCGAGTGTTAGTCAATTTCTCCGCTAAACGCACACTCTTTTGCACTCGATTTTTATTTTATTCGATAGGAAGCCAAGCGGATATAACGCTCTTCCAGTCCTTGCCCGCAGATCCGTAATCAACGAGGGTGACCTTGCCGCATTTTTCGTCCTCAACGGTACACCTAAGGATGCAGGGCTCGCCCTTTACAACCTCCCTCTCATCGGTAAGCTCGCAGTCTATCGATTCGTTTTCAATCCTAAGATTGAATTTGTTGCATTCTGTTATTCTCTCATCCATTGCAAGAACGAGCGGTCCGCGAAGAAGTGCTATGTATTTATCATACTCGGGAATATGGGTGACGGTAACGGGCATCGTGGTTGTCCACTCTCTGTCCTTGCCCCATTTGCTAAAAACAACATCGGTATCCCATCTTATCGGGTGAGCGACGCGAATGGTCATATCAAGCATAAGCTCAATTGCGGTTTCGCCCGACCACTCGCCCGAGAATACCGCGTATCCGTCCTTTATCTCATAATTTAAATTAGATTTAATTTCGGCAGTCTTTGACCACTCGGGGATTCTGAGTTTTAATGCCATATTAACGGCTGAATCGGTCTTCACTTTTATAAGAATCCGTCCGTCGCGCGGATACTCGGTATCAAGCATAAATTCAATGTGCGAGCCCGAATATTCAGCTGACATTCTTCCCTTTTCATAGAAGTTGATCACGAAGCCATCGCTATCGCGCATAAGCATAGCGCGGTGGAAAACACCGAGACCTGCCGCACCGATACAAGCGCAGCAGCCGTAATAGCCGTTATCCGAGAACACCTGAAATCCGCCAACGCCGAGAATTCCTCTTGCACCGGGAATAACGGGGCTGTAGCTGTCAAACGGAAGCACCGTCTTTTTAAGAGTATCGCCATACTTTTTCTCAATAAAATCGGAATACCTGCATCCCGTATTCAACGCACCGAGATATGCGTTATAGAATGATATTTCCATACAATCGGCATACGCCTTATCACCCGTGAGCGAGAGCATCTCGGAGAGGAATTTCATAAGAGTGACGGTAACGCAGGTCTCGTGCTTCGGTCCTGAGAAATCATAGGTTTGCCTTACCGTTGTTTTATCAAAGAGCTCGTGCGTGCTTCCCGACGAGCCGATAACGGACACCTCGGATTCAAGGAGCGCGTTCGCAAAGTTGACGAGCATCACCTTATATCTCTCGTTTCCTGTGATGCGATAAAATTCAAGAAGTCCTTCAAAGCAGGATATCATTTCATACGCCTTAGCAATTCCGTACTGATATGGGAGCTTTTTATTCTCATAGGCAAGCTCGAATATGTTATAGAACGCAGTGCCTCCGCATTCAACTATATAAGCGGCAAAGTCGAAGTAGCGCTTCTCACCCGTGATCTTATAAAGCTTAACGATCGGCTCAAGGATAGACGAGGAATTAAGTCCGTACCAAAAGCTTGAAGCGTTGTTAATACCGATTTTCCCCTCTCCGTCACCTATTCTCTCGATAATATAATCCGCGGCGCGGGAAATGAACCTAATCACTCTCTCCTTTAGCGACTCATCCTTACATATATCGAGGAAATATATAAGCGAGAGGATAACGTATTTTCTCGACCAGATATCCCAGCCGCTGAACTCGGTTTCGCGGGTATAGGACGAGACTCTTCCGTCATCGTCCGCAACGGTGAGAATATCCTCAACCGCCTCGGTGAGTGCCAAGTAAAGCTCTGGGGTTCTCAGGTACTCGTAAACCAGCACCGCGCCTCTCATAGCCTTGCCGAAGAACTCTCCGCGCCAGCCGTTATTCTCTCCGTCGCGCCTCTCGCGGAACTGATCCGCAAAGGTGTGCCACCTTTCCATATCGCGAAGATCGTTTTCAGCGAGGAATCGTGCGGCGGCATCGGAAACGCCGTAAAGCCTTTTTTCTTTGTTTTTCGAATGAAAGCTTATTTATGTTATTCATAAAGTTTCTCCCCGAATTATTATATCTGTATTTTATCATAGGCAGATCTGTTTTTCAATAGATTGTTGCAATTTATGGATTTTTGTGGTAGAATAAATCAGACGATTTCAAATCACCTCTACCGAATGGAGATTTTATGGTTAATATAGGCAACGATTGGGATGCGCTTTTAGCAGACGAATTTAATAAGGATTATTATCTTGCGCTCCGCGAGTTTTTAAAAACCGAATACTTTTCAAAGAAAATATATCCCCCGATGAACGATATATTCAACGCGCTCAAATATACATCGTACGAGAACACGCGTGTCGTTATACTCGGTCAAGACCCATATCACGGAGTCGGCCAGGCGCACGGATTATGCTTTTCCGTTAAGCGCGGGGTTATGAATCCTCCCTCGCTCCAAAACATCTTCAAGGAGCTTTATTCTGAGCTTGGAATCCCCGCGCCCGAATGCGGCGAGCTTACGGGCTGGGCAAAGGAGGGCGTTCTTCTTTTAAACACTACCCTCACCGTCAGAGAGGCAACGCCGCAAAGCCACAAGGGCAAGGGCTGGGAAATACTTACCGATAAGATCATTTCGCTTATTAACGAAAAGGACTCCCCCGTCGTATTCATGCTCTGGGGCGGAAACGCAAGAGCGAAAAAACATCTTATCACGAACAAAAACCACCTCGTGCTTGAATGCGCGCATCCGAGCCCGCTTTCAGCCTATAACGGATTTTTCGGTTGCGGTCACTTTAAATCGGCAAACGAATTTCTTGCAAAGAACAATTTAAAAGAAATAGACTGGTCGCATATAAACGACTAAATAAAGAGCGGAGATGCCGAATGCATCTCCGCTTTTAAATTATACTAAGAAATAACCGAGCACGAATGCGCCGAGAACTATGCGATAGATTCCGAACGGTGCGAAGCTGTGGCGCTTTACGAAATCCATAAGGAACTTTATCGCGAGGAGCGACACGATGAACGACACCGCCATAGCAAAGAGAAGAAGAGATATCTCCGTGCCCGAAACGGTATTTCCGTCAAGAGCAAATTTTGCGATCTTCAAAAGAGATGCACCGATCATTACGGGTATCGCCATAAAGAACGAAAATTCTGCGCTCGCGGTGCGTGAAACTCCGCTAAGCATACCGCCGAGGATGGTTGAGCCCGATCTTGAAGTTCCGGGAATGAGTGAAAGCACCTGGAACGAGCCGATTATGATCGCATCCTTATAGGTTATCGAGTGAACGTCGGATATACGGTATTCCGAGTTTTTCTTAAATCTCTCGATAAGTATAAACGCGATACCGTAAACTATAAGTGCTATCGAAACCACCTTGTAGTTATAGAAATTCTCGTCGAAGAAATCGTCGAACAAAACGCCGAGGATCGCCGCAGGAAGAACGCCGACGATGACCTTTCCCCAGAGGTTGAGGGTTTCGAGTCTCTCCTCTTTGCTTTTCTTTCGTGAGAATGGGTAAAGCTTATTCCAGAAGAGAACAGGCACGGCGGCAATAGCGCCGAGCTGAATAACGACGAAGAATAATTCCTTGAATTCCTCCGAAACCTTAAGTTGCATAAACTCGTCAACGAGTATCATGTGTCCCGTCGAGCTTATCGGAAGCCACTCGGTAATGCCCTCGACTATTCCGAGGACGATTGCTTTAATAAATTCTAAAAGATCCACTATAAACTCCTTTATGCAAGTCTTATAATATCGCCCGCTTTAATTTCAAACGGCACCTTCATATAGAAATTCATATAAGGATGGCAGGTCGATTCGATCGGATTATGCTCCTCGTCAAAGAGCTCCCCTGCGACGAGCGGTATTCCGACCTTGCCGGGGGTGAGAAGCTCTATATTGTCGCCAAAGCACATTTTGTTTCTCTGCGTGAAGAAGGCTTCGCCCTTTTCGGCGTCGTAGGAGACCGCCATTGCAAGATACGCCTTATCCTTGATATATCCGTTGATTTCGGACGTATTCGCATCAAGGTGAGAGTCGGAGAAATAATATCCCGTCGCGTAATCTCTGTGGCTTACCGATTCAAGCTCGCGATACCAAGCGGGGTCGTATTTATACTCACCCGAGAAATATGAATCGAGCGCCATTTTGTAGGTGTTCGTAACGACGGCGGTATAATACGCCGATTTCATTCTTCCCTCTATCTTAAAGGAATCGATTCCCGCTTCAACAAGCTCGGGAATATGCTCGATCGTGCAGGTGTCGCGGCTTGCCATAATGAAGGTTTCACCGTTATATTCCTCAACGGGAAGCCTTTCAAAGGGGCGCTTCTCCTCTTCTATTTCATACTTA
>JAZLEH010000139.1:0-2145 GCA_045615165.1 Eubacteriales bacterium
AACGTTATGATATGATTGCCCATCAAATCTTAAGCTTGGCGAAGCCAATCATAACAATGCGTAGCATTTCATAACTCATAACTTGCCCGCAAGGGCAATCATAACTTAGCGTGATTTGTCCGTTAAGGACATCACGCTAAACGCAGAATGCTTTTTTCTATAAAATTTATATCGGAAGAGTAATCACGCATCCGAGCTCGTTCGTTTTCGTTGCGTGGCATTCTATAAAGCCTTTGATGCTTTGGTTGATGCCGTCGGTGTCCTTATCGGGAGTGGAGGCAATTGCCTCGTCAAATCCAAAGGGCTCTATTTTAACTTTTTCGTCGCATGCTCCGTAGTAGGTTCTTGCCATAGCGAAATCGGCGTTACATTCGGTCTTGATTTTTACTGTGTTGCCCGAAACGGTTATCGTATGGGTGAAGGGGATATCCGTCTTTTCGGGCGTTATCGTGTTTGCAACCGAGAGATATCCGTGTGCAACCGCAGTTACCTCGTCGTCACCGTTTTCAACCGAAACGTTCGTGAAGTATTGGCAGGGGCGGTAAAGATTTCCGTCTTTATCAATATATTCGGGGATCATAAAGGGATATTCTGCTGTGGGAGAAGCTTCAAGGAGTCTCGCAATAACGGGGAAGGGATAGTACGCAACGCGTCTGCCCCATTTCTTTCCAAGTCCGACGAACGGGATAAACATTATCTTTCCGCCGCGTCTTAAAGCGACGAGCGAACGCTCCTCGGTTTCGTTCTTTGAAAATCTGACGATCATTGATTCCCACTTATCGCATTCGGGAATCTTACAGACGATCTCTCTGTCGGCAACGCCCGCTCTTTCAAAGTTCTTAAGCATTGTGAAGAGGTGTATTGACAAATCAAGGTTGACCTCAAGCACTCTTGCGAACGGGCGATATCTGTTGGTTGAGCGACCGTTAAACCAGATGTTAAACGTTCCAAGCTCGGAATCATACCAGAAATTGACCACTTTCTTTAATGATGCATAGCAGTAAGCAAGTGAAAGATCGCGATCCTTTTCGTTTATAAGTCCGTTTACGAACGCCGATGAAATAACCTCCGCGCCGCCAAGATCACCGTGGCAAGCTACGCTTCTGCCGTAAAGAATCGACTCGCCCGAGCTATTAGCCATAAACAGCATATCCTGCGCGCATAAAGCGAGGTTTTCGCGCACGGTTTTCGGAATCGGTAGTTCTATATCTGCCGCAGTATCTGCAAATTCAGAGGTGATGGCAAACGTATAGCGGTCGTATCTTCCGTAGGGAAGCTCGTCGTCCATCCAGCCCTCTGCGCTTTGGTTAAGGATGTCTACGAGTATATCGGAGATTTTTGCGGAAATTCCGTCGTTTTCCCATCCGAGTCGCTCGCGGTATCCCGCGCAAGCCATTGCAACGTGAAGATAATTTGTTGCCATATTGCGAAGAGTAAGCGTTTCCTTGTCGAAAAAGTCGTCGTAATCCGTCTTTTCCTTTACCGCTTCAATAAGCTCATCGGGTATCTCTGAAAGAAGCCCCCTTTCCGAAAGAAGATTGAAGCCACGAAGTATTCCGAGCTTGCCCCAGGTTTTGCATATTGACGAAGCGGCAATTCGAATAAATTCACAAAGTCTCTCCTTTGCAATCTCTGCTCTAGGATCTCCAACTTTTTTATAGTGGGCGAAGAGTATGCACGCGCCGCAAACGAGCGCACCCTGTGTAAAACGCGATTCGTCGTCAAGAAGGCGAACGTTCATAAACGTTGTGTCCTCGCCTCCGCGATATACCATATCGGTGAATTTTTCAAGATGGGGATATATAAATCCTTCTATAATCTCGCGACAGTTTGCCATTGTTTTGCTCCTAAAAATGTTTATATTCATATTATAACATAATTAAAAGTTTATTGTCAATAAAAAGTCATTCTGCGTTTTTGCCGTGTTTGCAAAAATGTTGCATCTAGAAAATAAAATAAAAACACGCGTAAGATAAATATAAAACTCTACCCATTATATGGCTTTTACCTTGATTTATTCATAAAAATATGGTATAATTATAGAGTTAACTATGCTATAATTGCGTGATAAAGAAGAATAAAAAGCTATTCGCAGGCATTTTGCTGACGGCAATTTTGATTATCGTCGCAAGAGCCACGAGAACT